>JAYTEI010000436.1:0-5224 GCA_043735445.1 Akkermansiaceae bacterium
GCCGGACATCCGCCAAGCACTCGAACTCTCGAAGCAAAACATTGAGTCCATCTGCGCTCAAGATCACGCCGCGGCGACTTACGAATCCACGTTTCTCGCGTTTGAAAAGGCCAGTGAAAAACTCAACGACGGTTGGGGCCGTCTCAACCACCTTGATTCGGTTAGCGACAATCCCGCCCAGCGCGAGGCACTCGGCAAGATGCTGCCAGAGGTCACCGATTTCTACTCGTCACTCGCCCTGAACGAGCGCCTGTGGGCCGTGATCAAAGCGGTGGGCGAAGGCGCGGAGATCAAATCGCTGCCCCCGGTCCAACAGCGGTTCGTGGATGAAACACTTGCCGATTTCCGCACCTCTGGAGCGGATCTAGCGGCTGATAAAAAGGCCCGCATCGCAGTCATCGAGGCCGAGCTTTCAAAGATCACCCAGCAATTTTCCGAGCACGTCCTGGACTCGACGAACGCGTGGGAACTCGTCATTACCGACGAGGCGAAACTCGCTGGCCTGCCGGATTCCGCGAAGGCCGGAGCCGCCGCGAACGCCCGTGCGAAGGGCCATGAAAACGCCTGGCGTTTCACCCTGCAACATCCGTCGATGTTGCCGATCATGAAGCACCTGCATGATGACTCGATCCGCCGCCAAGTCTGGGAGGCGTCCTCGCAAGTCGGAGCCACCGGCGAGTTCGACAACACCGCGCTGGTTTGGCAAATTCTCACGCTCCGTCAGGAAAAGGCCACCATCCTCGGCCACGAGCATTTCGCGGATCTATCATTGCTGCGGAGCATGGCAAAAACTGGCGACACCGCGCTTCGTTTCATCGAAAACCTGCACGCCCGCATCCGCCCCGCATTCCTTGCCGAGCATCTCCAACTCCGCCAATACAAAGCCGCGAAATCCGGCCAACCCGTGACCCTTCTCGAACCGTGGGAAGTCGGCTATTGGGCAGAGAAACAGCGCCAGGAAAACTACGATTTCGACGAAGAAGCCCTGCGCCCGTATTTCCCGGTCGATGGCGTGATGGCCGGCATGTTTGAAATCGCCTCGCGCTTGTTCGGGATCACCATCCGCGAATTGGAAACAGTTTGCCTCGAACCCGCAACCTCTTCATCCACCATCCCCGATCCCCAATCCCCGATCCAGACTTGGCATCCCGAGTGCAGATTCTACGAGATTCATGACTCGAAAACCGCCGCCCATCTCGGCTCGTTCTACGCCGACTGGCACCCGCGCGAATCCAAACATGCCGGCGCGTGGATGAATTCGCTCCACACCGGTGCACTCGGCGAGCCGCATCTCGGACTGATCATCGGCAATATGAGTCCGCCCGTCGATGGCAAGCCCGCCCTCATCACTCACCGCGAAGTCGAAACGATTTTCCACGAGTTTGGCCACCTGCTTCACGGCCTGCTCAGCGAAGTCGCGGTGAAATCACTCGCTGGCACCAACGTCCCACGCGACTACGTCGAGCTGCCCTCGCAGATCATGGAAAACTTCTGTTGGGACCGCCAATCGCTCGATCTATTTGCCCGCCATTTCGAGACCGACGAGCCGCTTCCTGAGACGCTTTTCGTCAAAATGCTCGCTGCTAAGAACTACCTCAGCGCCTCCGGTTTCATGGGCCAACTTGGACAGGCCAAGTTCGATCTCGAACTCCACACCCGCCTCGACCACTACCTCGGCAGCGATCTCGATGCCGTCGATCGCCAAGTCCTGGCCGACTACCACGCGCCGCTCAAAACTCCCCCGCCCACCATCATGCGCCGCTTCAGCCACCTCTTTAATTATCCCACCGGCTACGCCGCAAACTACTATTCCTATAAGTGGGCCGAGGTGCTCGACGCCGATGCCTTCACCCGCTTTCAACGAGATGGCGTACTCAATGCGGAAACTGGTGCCGCCTTCCGCGAGCACATCCTCAGCAAAGGCAACTCCGCCCCAGCCGACGAACTTTACCGCCGCTTCATGGGCCGCGACCCCGACCAAGAACCGCTCCTCATCCGCGCCGGCTTGGCGGAAGTCGCGTTGGCTTGAAATTGGAGGGACGGTTGAGTGGAGCTGGTCCCTAGCTCTTGAGCAGGGCGGAGCCTGTGGCTCTTCCGTCAGTTTTACCGGGGCACGACTTTGATGTCGCTGCGGGCCACTAGCGTGATTTGGCAGCGAGCAGCTCGTCCGCCGTCGTTAGAATCGCGTTCCGGCAAAACTCCCTCAGGCTTTCCGCCTTCACTAGGCGGCTCGCCCGGTCCGCGCGGTCGAACTCCTCGGCGGTGCGAAAAATCACGTTCCACGGCGGCGCTTCGGGCTGAGTCTCCCGTTGCCGGGCTGTTTCCAGCGTGATGGCTCGCTCGATCTCGCCCATGAACTCCTTAGTCCGTTTGCCCTTGGGCTGGAGATATTGACGGATCGTGTGCTCGCTCATCTTGAGCTGCACTGCAAGCCACTTCCGGTTCTTCCCGATCGCCGCAAGTCGCTGCCGAATCTCCTGATGCTCGCTCACATTCCGAGCATAACGCCCCATCCGGGTTTCGGGAGCTTTCAGGCTGCTGACGCCAATTCGCATCGGTTTTCAATTCGATCCTTCATTGGATTTAATTGTTTAAAATCCATTCGATGTCTCATATGGCTTGCGGAGTTTCGCTAGTTTTTGTCTCTTTCCGCTACAAAAACCAGCCTCGGAAACCCGGATTTGACCATCGCCGAAGCCACCGTGCTCACGCGGAGCACCGTTTCACGCATCCTTTCGGGCATCAATGTCGCCGTCTTCGGGCAATATAAGCGGAACCCGGAGGATTTCATCCTGAAGGCCGGCAAGCTGATCAACGAGCAAAAGGCCACGGTGATCGTGGAGCATCTGGAATACGACACCACCACCGGTGTCCACGAAACGCCCGATATCTTTACCCAACGCAAGGAAGACCTAGGCAAGGGATTCAAAGCCAATCACCACATCTACGACTACGTCTTCACTGACTCGACCATCGAACGGAACTTCGTCGGAGAACTCGATGCCAGCGCGGAAGTCGTCGTTTACGCCAAGCTTCCAAAGACCTTTTTCATCCCCACGCCGGTCGGCAACTACAACCCGGATTGGGCCATCGCCTTCAAACAGGACAAGGTGAAACACATCTACTTCATCGCCGAAACCAAGGGCGACATGTCGTCGATGCAGCTCCGCAAGATCGAGGAATCCAAGATCGAATGCGCGAGGAAGTTCTTCGCGAAGATCACGAACGAGCAGGTCCGCTACGAGGTCGTGGATGGCTATGGGAAGCTGATGGAGCTTGTAAGATGAATTCGGAGGATGCCAAACAGCTTCAGATGAAGCGGGCGGAGTGGAGTTGACCTGTTTTCCCGAAGCTTCGTCGGTTGAGAGCACGCCAGATGATTTCGGCGATTCCAAAATTCCAACGCCTCTCTAAGCTTGACAGAAATCTTTCAAAAGCTAGTTTGCTGTCATGCAAACCACACTCCGTATTGACGATCGTCTCTACCGGGAGGCGAAAGCCGAGGCTGCCCGGGCGGGTGTAAGTCTGACTCGTTTTCTCGAAGAGGGTCTGCGATTGCGTTTAGAGAAAAAGCTGACGCTTCCGACCACTCCCCATGTGTTCCGGACTTACGCTGCCGTGAAAACGGATTCTCGGACCTGGCAAGAGATCCGCCAAGTGGCCGACGAAGAGCAGGAGGCTCATGATCTCGCCAAACTGGGCCTGCGCGCTCCCCAATCCTGATGGCGCTATTTCTCCCCGATGCAAATGTGCTGATTCATGCCCTGCGCAAGGATTCTGCGGAGCATGATTCCTGCCGCCGATGGTTGATGAATGCCGCTGCTTCGGGCGATGGCATGGGTCTGTGCGAGTTAGTGGAAGCCGCGTTGCTGAGAATTCCCACGCTGCCGAAGCTGCAATTGGTGCCGATGGCGGAAACCCTCGGATTCTGGATGGACGATCTGTGGAGCTATCCGGGCACCCGCCGCCTCGCTGCCGGCATCCGTCATTCCCGGATTGTTTCCGATTTCATCACCGCCCTCGGCCTGTTTGGCAACGACGTCAATGATGTCTGGCTCGCAGCACTCGCCATCGAGCACCGCGCCACCTTGGTCAGCACGGATTTAGGATTCGCTCGTTTTCCGGGCCTGAGTTGGATCAACCCAATGGATACCTAGCAGCCTATTTGGTCGCGTTTGCGATCACGGGTGGGCTGAGAATGGTCACCTTGGACAAGGATTCCCGGAATTTCGAATTCCAGGGACTCGATCTGGAACTACTCTCGAAGTGAATGTGTGAACTTCACTAAACCAACCTTGGGTCAGGCAGGAATGACTCCGCCTTGCCGATTTTGATTTCCGAAAATCCCGAATGAACGGGATTGAGCAGATAATTTCTCTCGCCGGGCGTCACCACGGATGGCACCGCCAGAACGGCGGTGCGATTGGAGCGGAGCCAGACGTCGCCGACGGATTGCGACATGGAGTTCGTTTCATCCGTATTCCAGTTGGCGGGGAGTTGCGCCGGATCGAGGCGTTCTACCAAGTCCTCCGGGATTTCGAGTGGCAGCCATGAGAAAAGTCGTTTGAAGGCATCGGGATCTTCCAAATGCACCATCACTTCGAGCGACGCCAAGCTCAGTGAGGAGGAGGTGTAAACCATTGCCAGCCCCGGCGAATTCCAACGCCCGCCGCTCAGTCGTGCCCCCTCGCCGCTGAAGGCCGTCCCGAGATAGCGCGTTTTACAAAGCAGGAACGCCCGGATCATGAGAAAACTCCGTGTTCAATCCGGCCTAACAATGCTTCCACTTCCCGTGCTCCCATTTCCGTGTCACAGCAGCGCAAGGGTGTTAGGCCGCCAAGAGCGCGCTTGGGTGGGGTCATCCAGCGGCGGGCGGATTGCTTATCTTCCAGCACATCCAGCGCCTTTTGCACCACAGATCCCACCCGCAGGAGCCGCTCGGATTCATCCGGTTTGAAACGCTCCGTCCGCCGTGCCAAGGTGCGGTTAGGGATTCCCAAAATTTCCGCAAGCTCCTTTGCGGACACACCCAGATCTCCCCGGATGCGTTCGAAAGCTTCGCGTGGCACGCCTTGCCGCAGAGCTTCCCGGACTTGGGTGAGAGTGCTGCCGGCCTTGGCGGAAGTCGTCACTCCGAGTTGTTGAAGGACGGTCAACCAATGGCAATTGTTCCTCCCCGGCTTCGGTCTTGTTTGAAAAACAACGGTGCCGAATAATCCCACGC
>JAYTEI010000437.1:0-2330 GCA_043735445.1 Akkermansiaceae bacterium
CGAAGTGTCGCTTCGCCGCAATCGACTTGGGTGACTTTGAGGCGGTCCGCGTTCGGGTGTTGGACGGCTTCCATGATCTGGGCGACGACGATTCTATCCGAAGCGATGCCTTTGGAAATAATGCCTTCGACTTCGACGCCGGCGAAGGTGAAGAGGTCGTCGATTTCCTTGATGGATTTGCCGGATAGATCGAGGTGGGTGGCGAGCCAGTTGAGGGAAACGTTCATTGAAGGAAGAGGATTGGGGATCAGGGATCGGAGATAGGGGATGGAAGAGGAAGAGCTTGCCGTCAGCGGTCTTCGTTGTGGTGGGTTTCCACGCCCCGGGTGAAGAGATAGATGGATTTGGAGAGTTGATTCAGGCGCTCGTGCAAGGAATTGAAGAGATCGACGTCACGCAGGGATTCGGTTTCGTGGAGAGTTTCGAGATGATCGACTGTTTCGAGAGTTGAGCCGTAGGCATAGTCGAGGAAACGGATGTATTCCGCTTTGTGACGGCGGCGTCCATAGCCTTCAACGATATTGGATTTCACCGATTTCATGCTGCGGCGGATTTGCGAGCCCTCTTCATACGTCTCGAACTTCGGCAAAGCGGTCAAAGTCATGCGATGAATCTCAATGACAAGTTCACGAGCCTGCTCCCAGATTCTCAGCTTCTTGTAACCGAACGATGCAGTATCCATAATCTTCCATCTACGATCCTCTATCCACAATCCCCTATCTTTCCTCAAGCAAATTGCTTGAGGAAACGCGCGTCATTTTCGATGAGCAGGCGGATGTCCTTGATGCCCCAGCGGATCATAGCGAGGCGGTCAAGACCCATGCCGAAGGCGAAGCCGGTGACTATTTCCGGATCGTATGCGTTGTCCTTGCGGGACTTGTTGATGGCTTCAAAAACGGCGGGATCGACCATGCCGCAGCCGGCGATTTCGATCCATTTCGGAGCCTGGCCCTTGACCGTTAGTTTCACGTCAATCTCGAAGCTCGGCTCGGTGAATGGGAAAAAGTGCGGGCGGAATCTAACTTCAGTTTGGGTTCCGAACAATTCCCGGAGGAAATATTCCAGCGTGCCTTTGAGATCCGGGAGCGAGACATCGGTGCCGACGTAGAGGCCTTCGAGCTGGTTGAAAACTGATAGATGGGTCGCGTCGATCTCGTCGCGGCGGTAGGCGGAGCCCGGTGCGATGATGCGGATCGGCGGGGTCTGTGTTTCCATCGTGCGGACTTGCACACTGGAGGTGTGGGTGCGGAGCAGTTTTCCGGAGTCGAAATAGAACGTGTCCTTTTCATTCCGCGCCGGATGGTCGTGGGGCGTGTTGAGCGCGTCGAAGCAGTGGAACTCGTCTTCGATCTCCGGGCCGTCGGCGAGCGCGAAGCCCATCCGGCGGAGAATGCGAATGGCTTCGTCGCGGATCAAGGTCAGCGGGTGGAGCGATCCAACTGCTAGATTCCGTGCGGGCAGGGTGACGTCGATGCCCGCCAACGCCGCACTATCCGAAATTTCCCGGAGCGAGAGTTGCGTTTCCTCAAGCGCGGCGGTGATGGCGGTGCGGGCGGCGTTGAGAAGCTGGCCGACGGCGGCCTTGTCCTCCTTGGGCACGTCCTTGATGCCCGCGGCGATGAGGGTCAGGGTGCCTTTTTTGCCGAGCACGGCCACGCGTGCGTCATCGAGCGAGCGTTCGTCGCCGGCAAGGGCGATTTGCGCAAGCGCTTCAGTTTGGATGGCTTCGATTTGCTCCTTCATGGGAAAGGGGAGGGAAATAGACCGAAACCCGCCATCGGTCAAAGCCAAGCTGCGCAAAGCGGAGGGCGGGGAAATCTGATACCTTTCCGCACCGCGCAGCGTATGGTCGCCTCGATGCATTTGATTGGATTCCTTACCGCGCTGCTTCTGACTTGCCTGCCAAGTGCGGGCGAGACCGACGATCCGCTGCAAATCCATCTGATTTCCGAGGTGCGAAGCATCAGCCCGGGAAAGCCGTTTTTCGTCGGCGTGCATTTGGTGCATCCGCCGGGGTCGCATACCTATTGGCAACATCCGGGCATCGTCGGCCTTGCGACGAAGATCGAGTGGGATCTGCCGCCCGGTTTTAGCGCGGGGGAAATCCAGTGGCCCGCGCCGCAGGTCGTCGAGATGGCGGGCTACGAGGCTCAGGGCTATCAGGGGGAAACCTTGTTGATGATTCCCATCACGCCGCCGGATAATCTATCATCTGCAACGGTTACATTGACCGCCAAAATTTCATGGATGTGTTGCGGCACGACTTGCCACCCGGCGGTGCGGGTTCCATTTTCCGTGACCCTGCCGCGCGCCGCAGTCGCGGAAAGCGA
>JAYTEI010000438.1:0-2325 GCA_043735445.1 Akkermansiaceae bacterium
CCCAACCGGCGGCTTGGAGCTTGGCGCTTGAAACCTGTTTGTGGGTCCATCCACGCTTGCGGTCGAGGTCGCGCGGGCCGCTGGGTGGCAGGGGCCGGGAGAAATTTTCCGCCAGCATTTCATAGCAGCCGAGCTGCGTGAGCGGGGTGGAGTCGCTGACGTTGAAAATTTCCCTGCGAGTGCCGGAGATGGCGAGGTGGAAAATCGCGCGGGCCGCGTCGTCGCGGTGGATCTGATTCAGGAATCGCCGCCCGTCCTCTTCGATGATGGCCTCGCCGCCGAGGAATTTTTTCAAAATCACGCTGCGCCCCGGCCCGTAGATACCCGACAAGCGCACCACAATGCCGCCGGCGTCGAGCGTGATCCGCTCGGCTTCTAGCAGCAGTGTGCCGGTCTCCCGATCTGGGATTGCGGGGCTCGCCTCGGTGACGACGGAGCCGTCCGTCTGTGCATAGACCGAAGTGCTTGAAGTGAACAGCAGTCGCGTGCCCGGAAATGCTTCCGCTAGATTCCGGCAGCCATCCACATAGACGTGCTGATAGGCTTCCGCCCCGCCACGTCCGGAGGCGGCGCAGTGGACGATGAAATCCGCAGGCGGCAATTTCCCCACGGCTTCGGGATCGCCGATGTCGCAGGAAATCGAGCCGTCACCGCCAGATAGAGTGACCGTCGTGACCTCCCAGCCGTGGTCGCGGAATTCGCGGGTGATGGCCTGCCCAAGGTAGCCGTGGCCGACGAGTAAGAGCTTCATGGGGAGGTGCTACCGGACGAGACGTCCATGCTTTCTATCGGGCTGCGGCATTCTGGAAATCTCGGCGCATGTCGGACGCGTCTCCGTTGCCGATGTCCGCGCGCTGGATCATCATCACATAGACGCGCTTTTTCACCGGATCGATCCACGCCTGGGTCCCATAAGCGCCGCCGTGGCCGAACGAACCCGCTGAAAGCGCCGCGGTCACGCCCTGCGGTTCGCGGACGATGCACCAGCCGAGGCCCCAGGCATTTCCGGGGGTGAACCCGGTGATTAGATCACCGCTTTGGACGCTGGTCATCTGTTTGACCGACTCTTGTTTCAGATAGCGTTTCCCGCCGGACTCGCCGCCATTGAGGATCATCCCCGCGAACTTCGCGTAGTCCCCGGCAGTTGAAAACAAACCGCCGTTGGCCATCGGATAGCGGTCGCGGCTGGCGGGAGTTTTCCCGTTGAGATGCCACAACGCGGCTGGCTTCAATTCACCGACGGAGATTGAGTAAGAAGTCGCAAGCCGGGCCGTTTGCTTCTCGGTTAGGTAGAACGTCGTGTCTTTCATTTCCAAGGGACCGAACAATCGCTCTTCGAGAAATTCAGGGAACGACTTCCCTGAAACCACTTCGACGATCCGCCCCGCCGTGTTGATTCCAGTCTGGCAATACTGCCATTTGCTGCCGGGAGGAAATACCAGCGGCTTCGCGGTGAACAGCGGCACGAGATCCTTGAGCGTCGTGATATTCTTCGTTTCATCCGCCGTGAGATCGCTCAAGCCGCTGCTGTGGGTGAGGCATTGCTTGATCGTGATGCCCGCCTTGTCGCCTGCAAAGTCCGGCAAATACTTCGACACCGGATCGTTCACGGAAAGTTTCCCCTCGTCCTGCATCATCATCACCGCGGTGGCGGTGATCGGCTTGGTCATCGAGGCGATCCAGAATAGCGAGTCCGCCGCCATCGGTGTTTTGCTGGCGATGTCTGCCAGCCCGATGGCCGATAGATGGAGCACTTTTTCCGCATCCGCCACCAGCGTCACCGCGCCGGAAATTTCCTGCGCCTCCACGAAGCCCTTCATCCGCTCGCTCACCGCATCCATCACCGGCGGTGCGGCGTGCAGCGAACTCACCAGGGCGGTAGCTAACAAAATCAGACAGTGGTTTTTTTTTCTCATGGCCAAGGCTATCGGATTTCCCGTGCGCCGACAATTCCGAATCGGAAGCCGTATTCGCGAGAGAACTCGCAGGGAAGCTGTCGAAAGAACTCTCTAGCACCTGGAGTTTCCATACGCGCATTGCCTGCCTGCCCAAGATCGCCCCGCGCTCACCGAAATAGACCGCGAGGCCATCGCGAAACGGGTTCTCTCATACATGCCAGTCACCAGCTTTTGGCGATGTGGGTCACGAATTCCTGTTCGCTGAGTTTTCCATCGCCGTAGCGGTCCTTCTTGAGGAAGACCCGTGTCGATTTGTCGATGTCCTTCGACAGGGCGATTGGCAGGCAGACTCGCAAACGCCACCAACCTGAGATCACGGCTTTTTCACTAAACAGGTCGCCCCGATTTTGCATGGTAGGGCTGTCAT
>JAYTEI010000439.1:0-11273 GCA_043735445.1 Akkermansiaceae bacterium
GGTCGGCTCGACGGCAGCGATCGCGCCCGCAATGCCTTGGGCTTGGCCGTTGGCAAGGCCTTGATCGTGCTGATAGTGCCGTGATTCATCTTGCTAAGCAGGCTCCGGCAAACCCACATGCTTAGCAAGTCTTGAATTCTTACCCCACGCAAACACGTGGGTTTTGCGGACTCATTTCCGGGGACTGTTTGAGCGCTCTTGACCATAGCGAGACGGGGTTTTACCACTTGCCAATGACACCGCTTTACGAAGGAAAGGCCAAGCGCCTATGGGCCACCGAAAACCCGGACACCCTGCGCATGGAGTTTAAGAACGACGCCACCGCCTTCAATGGCGAGAAGAAGGCCAGCTTCGAAAACAAGGGCCACCTCAACAACGAAATCAGCACTCTCATCTACGGCTTCCTCGAAAACGCCGGCATCCCCACCCACTTCGTCCGCAAGCTCGACGACACCAATGTCGAGGTGAAAAAGGTCACCATTCTGATGGTCGAGGTCATCGTCCGCAATCTATCCGCTGGCAGCTACTGCAAGCGCACCGGCATTGAGGAAGGCCGCCTTTTCTCGCAGCCAGTCATCGAGTTTTCCTACAAGAGCGACGAACTCGGCGATCCACTCATCAACGACGATTACATCCGTGAAATGGGCCTCGCCACACCAGAAGACCTCGCCCATTTGCGGAAATCTGCGCTCACCATCAACTCCATCCTCAGTGACTTCTTCGCCAAGTGCGGCCTCAAGTTGGTGGACTTCAAGATCGAGTTCGGTCGTCTTGTTTCCGATCCGTCGGTCATCGTTCTAGCAGACGAAATCAGCCCCGACGGCTGCCGTTTGTGGGATCTTAAAACTGGCGAGAAAATGGACAAAGACCGCTTCCGTCGCGACCTCGGCGGGGTGATGGAAGCCTATCAGGAAGTGCTTGAGCGGATGAAGGGTTCGTTAAAATAACCATTGATATTTTGTCCTTAAGTGGCCATTAATGCCGTTGTGGACAAAATAAAAGCTCTTAACCAGAGAAATTCCGTCACGCTTGCGCGGGATGTCGGGCAAAATCTCAAGCGCTTGCGGTTAGCAAAAGGCTGGACTCAAGAGGAGCTTTCCGAGCGCGCGGGCGTGGCCATTTCCACCTTGAAATTGCTAGAAGCAAAAGGCCAAGGATCGTTTCAACGCATGATCCGCGTCGCCGTCGCGCTCGGGGTGGATGGCGAGCTGCGCGGCTTGTTCGCTTGCACCTCGTTCGAATCCATCGAGTCGATCAAACTCTCCGAACGACAGCGCGCACCACGCCGCCGAAAGCGGTAAGGCATCTACAAATCTATCAGCAAAGAACGGCGATCTCCGAAGCGCCGTTGTCCATGGAAAGCCGGTGAAGTGAGTCGTGCCTCATCTGCCCGATTGTGCAATGCGTGCTTATCACGCTCACTTATCCGTCGATTTCGTCGGCTTTACTGCCGTCCGTTCGATGAACTCGATGATCATTCCAGCCACGTCTTTTTTCGACGATTGCTCGATGCCTTCCAGTCCTGGTGAGGAATTCACCTCCATCACCACCGGGCCGTGATTCGAACGCAGCAGGTCCACGCCTGCTAGATTTAGGCCCATTGCTTTGGCGGCGTTGATCGCGACTGCACGTTCGTCGGTGGAAATTTTGACTTTTGCCGACGAGCCGCCGCGATGGAGGTTTGAGCGAAATTCGCCGGGTGCGCCTTGGCGTTTCATCGAGGCCACGACTTTACCGCCGACGACGATGCAGCGGATGTCCGCGCCCTCGGCCTCTTTGATGAACTCCTGCACCAGGATGTTAGCGTTCAGACCTTTGAAGGCCTCGATCACCGACTCCGCCGCGTTGGCCGTTTCCGCGAGCACCACGCCGACGCCTTGAGTGCCTTCTAGCAGCTTGATCACCAGCGGTGCGCCGCCGCACATTTTGATCAGCTCGCCAGTCGCTTCGGTGTGGTGGGCGAAGCCGGTCACTGGCAGCCCGATGCCGCGTTTCGCGAGGATTTGCAACGACCGCAACTTGTCCCGCGAGCGGGCGATGGCCACCGAATCATTGAGCGAAAAAACATTCATCATCTCGAACTGTCGGACCACCGCGTTGCCATAAAAAGTATGCCGCGCCGCGATCCGTGGGATGACGGCGTCCGCCACCAGCTCCTCGCCGTCCACGTAGATCCGCGGCTTGCGCGAGGTGATGTTCATGTAGCAGCGGAGGTAGTCCACGACCCGCACTTCGTGACCGCGGGTGGTGGCGGCGTTGACTAGGGCGTCGGTGCTGTAGAGCTGCGCGTTGCGGGAAAGGATGAGAATTTTCATGCGGTGAATTCGCCGGACCGGTAAGCCGGAAATGCGACTGCGTCCAATAGTCATGCCGCCTGCCGGTCAATCCTAAAAAGGCTTCTGTCGCGTCACGTTTAGCAGGCTCTCCGCCAACTCTGCTAGTTTCTTGGGACCGCCCGCTCCACCGCAATTTTGCCAAAATTGGGTTTTGCCTAGGGCGTATCCCTGACAATACTCTGCCGGAAATTCTTCGCATGATCACCTACACCAAGCCGCCCCACGCCCGCGAATACCGGCTCATTTTTAAGAACGTGGATCGGGAAGGCTGGGATCCCTCAATGGAATGTTACCTCCGCGACGGTGGCTACGAGGATTTGAAAAAGGCATTCGCGATGCAGCCGAAGGAGGTCACCGAGGAGGTGAAAAAATCCGGTCTGCGTGGGCGCGGCGGCGCGGGATTTCCGACTGGCATGAAGTGGACGTTCATCCCGCCTAACAACACCAAGCCGGTCTATCTGATTTGCAACGGCGACGAATCCGAACCCGGCACTTTTAAGGACCGCTACATTCTCCATCAGGACCCTCACCAGCTTGTCGAGGGCATGGTCATCTCGGCTTACGCAGTCGGTGCGAAGGTCGCTTATATCTACATCCGCGAGGAATTTCCGGAAGCTGCGCTCATCGTCGAGCGGGCGATCGAAGAAGCGCGTGCGAAAAATTTCCTCGGCAAAAACGTGTTAGGCTCGGGCTGCGACGTGGAAATTTTTGTCCATCGCGGTGCAGGGGCTTACATTTGCGGCGAGGAAACCGGACTCATCGAATCGCTCGAAGGCAAGCGGCCTTATCCGCGGATCAAGCCGCCGTATTTCCCGGCCGCACTCGGCCTCTACATGTGCCCGACCATCGTCAACAACGTGGAATCGCTGTGCCATGTGAAGCACATCATCCGCATGGGCGGTGAGGAATACGCCAAGCTTGGAGTTGCTAGAAACACCGGCACGCGCATCCTCTGCGTTTCCGGCGATGTGAAAAATCCCGGCTATTTCGAGGTTGAAGTCGGCAAGGTCACGATGCGCGAGTTGCTCTACGACCTCTGCGGCGGACCGAAGGACGGGCGCGAATTCAAGGCCGTCATTCCCGGCGGCTCGTCTTCAAAAATTCTCAAGTGCAACGAGGTTTTTAAACTCAAGAATCCGGACGGCAGCACCAAGGATCTCGATTTCTGGGACATCCAAATGGACTTCGACACGCTCGCCGCTTGCGGCTCGATGGCCGGCTCCGGCGGCGTGATCGTGATCGACGACACCCGCAAAATGTCGTGGGTGCTCAACAACCTTAATGCCTTCTACGCCCACGAATCCTGCGGCCAATGCACGCCCTGCCGCGAAGGCTCGACGTGGATGAAAAAAATCTCCGACCGCCTCGTCGATGGCACTGCGAGTCCGTCCGATATCGACACGCTCGAAAGCGTGGCCTATCAGATCGACGGGCGCACGATTTGCGCCTTCGGCGAAGCATCGTCCTGGCCGGTGGAAGCGATCATCGGGAAATTCCGCGATGAGTTGTTAGCCGACACCAAATCCACCAACGAAGCGCTGCCGCACAACCCTGAGGAGCAAGCGCAACGGCGGTTTCTCCAGCCCGCGTGAATGGCAAATCATCAGTGGTGGCCCTGATCGCCCGCGTCTTGTTAGGCGTCTGGTTCGTCTATAGCGGCGGCGTGAAAATCTTCGGCTCCGGCCTCGACCGCTTCACCCGCGACGTGGCGAACTATCAGCTTGTCAAACCGCCGTGGGACGCAATCGCCGCTTACTCGGTGCCGTGGTTAGAACTCATCGCCGGGCTTTGTTTAATGCTCGGCATCCTGCGCCGCGGGGCGATTCTAACGGTAGCCGGGCTGGTGGTGATGTTTGCCATTTCCGTCGGCTGGGCCTGGTACCAAGGCCTCGATATTTCCTGCGGTTGCCACGGCGGCGACGCGCCGATTCAATACTGGAACAAAGCCGCCGAGTTCGCTGGGTATTTTGTGTTGCTGGGCTGGTTGTGGTGGAGGGAGCTTGCGCGGCTTGATCAAGGCGCTGGTCTTAAGGGTTGAGATACCTACGGAATTCACACAGCGCGATTTCGCCGCCCAGTTAGAATTTTGTAGAACGACCGCGAGCGAATTTCTTCAAGCGATAGTCCGGTTTCCACCGCCTCTGCCTCGGTGATCGCGCCGCAGGCGATGCCGCGCAGGAAAAAGTTTAGAAGACCTTGGCCGGTGGCCGCGTCGTCGAACACATCGCCGAATAACGAGGCAAGCGCGGCCTTTTCCACGAATGCTTTCAAGCGGCCCGAAGCGGCTTCGAGACCCTCCAAAAAGAAGCTGTAAACGGCGGCGTAGCGCGCGACGAGTTGCGCCGGATGAAGATCCCAGCCCTGATAGATGCCATTCTTTAGCGAGTGCAAATTGTCGTGATAGCCCAGCACCCACGCAGCGTGGACTGCCTCGAAATTGCGGAAAATTTGTTCTGCGGTGAGCGACTCGCCACGGTGCGGGGCGACAGGCAGAATGTTGGTCGCGCCGTCGGATAGATAGACGCCGGTGCCGGCCAGCGACACGATCATGTGAGCCCGCGCGAAGTCGCAAGTGGGATGACCCATCGCCTGATAGGCCGCCGTGATCCCGCTCGACGCGGTGTAATCGTAAACCCCGAAGTGGACGCTGCGGCAGCGGCCCGCCGCCGCTTGCACGATGCCTAACAACGGGCAATGGCCATGACGGTCGATGATCGACTGCGGCGTCTCGATCATCGGCTCGATCCGAATACTGCCGTGCGCCAGCCCGAGTTTTTCCTCCAGCAGCGTCAACAACTCCGCCGCCGCAGTGACCTGCGCGGCGAGCTGGACTTTGGGCAGGGTGACCACGAAATTTTCAGGCAGCTTGCCGCCGGTTTCCTGCACCAAGGTGGTGATGAAAATGTCCAGCGTGCGGATCGCGCGGTCGCGCAAGTCCTCGTTGAATGGCTTGATCCGGATGCCGATGAATGGCGGCAAAGTCCCGGCTGCTAGACCCGCCGCGACCTGCCGTGCGCTCTGCGCGGCGTGGCCGTCTTCCTCGCAATCCACGCGGTTGCCATAACCGTCCTCGAAATCCAAACGGAAATCTTCGATCGGCTCGCGGCCGAGTTTTTCCACGATCCGGGCATAGAGTTTCTCTGCAAAAGGTAGCTCCCAGTCGGCACCTAGAATGCGCGTGAGTTCCGCCGCGTTTGGCGCGAAATCTCTCAACGAGCGCAACGCCACCTCACCGAGTTTCCCGGTCGAGTCCGCCTTGAAAAGATGGGCACCGCCGTAAACGGTGTGCACCGCTTGGCGGCGATCCGACTCACCCGGATAGATCGCCATGAAGGCGCGATTCTCAGCCGCGAGTGTGACCACGATGGGTGCCAGATTTTCCGAGGTCAGTGTGGTGTGACTCATGACGATTTGATGAAGGACTGCATCCTAACTGTGCTCGGGCCGTGGGTCGCGGGTGAGGAGTTCCTTCATCGCGATGGGGGCGGACTTGCCTTCGTAGAGGATGGCGAAGACGGAGTCGATGATGGGAGTGCGCACGCCCACGCGGCGGGCGGCTTCGTGGATGGATAGGGTGTTAGGCACGCCTTCCGCCACCATGCCGATGGAGGCGACGGCTTCTTCTAGCGATTTTCCACTGCCCAGCGCGAGGCCCACGCGATGGTTGCGCGAGTGTGAGGAAAAGCAGGTCACGATGAGATCGCCGACACCTGATAGACCGGAAAAAGTTTCCATCCGACCGCCGAGTGCGATGCCGAGGCGGGTCATTTCCGCTAGGGCGCGGGTGACTAGGGCGGCGACGGCATTGTCCCCAAGGCCGAGGCCGTGAGCCATGCCGGCGGCGATGGCATAAACGTTTTTGACCGCGCCGCCGAACTCGATACCGGCGAGGTCGTCGCTGGTGTAGGAGCGGAAATGCGGGAACGTGAAAAGATCCTGAAGGCGGACGGCGAGGGCGTGGTCGTCCGAGCCGATGACGGCGCAGGTGGCTTTGGCCGTGGCGATTTCCTCGGCGTGGTTAGGACCTGATAGGGCGGCGATTGGGTTGTCCGGGAAAACCTCGCGCAGCACTTGGCTCATGCGGTCGCCGGTGCTTCGTTCGATGCCTTTCGCGCAGGAAACGAGGGTCGTTCCGCTCGGCAAATCCAGAGCCGCGAGCGTGCGTGCCAGCTCGCGCGTGGCGAATGTCGGGACGGCGAAAAGGATCAATGGATGGGCGAGGGCGACCCCGGTGTCGGTGGTGGCGCTGACCTTTTCATCCAGCAGGATGTCGCTCAGATAGTGCGGATTCCGGTGGGTGCGGTTGATCGCTTCCGCCGTGGCGGCATCGCGGCCGATGAGCACCATCGACTCCATTTTCGGAGCCAGCAACTTCGCCATCGCCATCCCGAACGAGCCAGAGCCGAGGATGGCGGCGGATGTAAACTTGGAATCAGACATGAGTGGATTTGGCCTTGCGGGTGAAGCGATGCTCGGTGCCTGCGATGAGGCGCTGGATGTTAGTTTGGTGTTTCCAAATGGCGAGAACCGCGATCACCAGGCTGAAGAAAAACAGCGGCTTGTTCCAAGTGCCATCGGCGATGCGCCCGTGAAACCAGGAGCCATAAATCGTGATCAGCGGCAGCGCAGCGGCGGCCACGATACTCGCCAAGGAAACATAACGACTGAGCGCAAACACCACCAACCAGACCACGGCTAACAAAACAATTCCCGCAGGCATCAGCGCCAGCAGCACTCCGGCGGAAGTGGCGATGCCCTTGCCGCCTTTGAAGCCGACCCATGGCGAATAGTTATGGCCCAGCACTGCGGCGAGGGCTGTTAGCACATGGACAAGTTGTCCTTTGAATTGCTCGGCGGCAGGCAGAACCAGAGCGAATGAATCCAGTCCACCGACGTGGAGAAAACCGGTGTTTTTGCCCGCGATTTGAATCAAATTGACCGCGAGCATCACCGGGATGAAGCCTTTGAACGCGTCTAGCAGTAGGCAAGTGATGCCATATTTCTTGCCGATGACGCGCAGCACATTGGTCGCGCCGATGTTGCCTGAACCATGGTCGCGGATGTTGATGCCCTTCGACTTGGCGATGATCAGGCCAAAGGGAATCGACCCTAGCAGAAAGGCAACCAACGGGCAGAGCCAAACTTGCATCACTCAACAGTGGCGGATTGGAGGGTGATCGGCTCCACCGGGACATCGCCGCCTAACCGCGCATCCGCACGGGTTTGGACAACTTTGATTTTATCCACCACGTCCATGCCTTCGATCACTTTGCCAAACACCGCATAACCGCCATTGCTGGGGAAATTGAGGGCCGCGTTGTCCGCCACGTTGATGAAGAACTGGGCGGTCGCGCTGTTAGGATCGTTGGTGCGGGCCATCGCAATGGTGCCACGGTCATTCTTAAGGCCGTTCTTGCCCTCGTTGACGATGCCTTTACCGGTTTCTTTTTCGACGAGTTCCTTGCCCTCAAGTTTGAAGCCGCCGCCTTGAATCATGAAGCCGTTGATCACGCGGTGAAACACCGTGCCGTCGTAGTGCTTCTTCTTCACATAACCGAGGAAGTTCTCCACGGTGATCGGAGCTTTTGGCGCATTGAGTTCCAGGACGATGTCACCCTGGCTGGTTTTTAAACGGACTTTGGAAACCTTGCCAGCGGCAGCGGTCGCAGCGGGCTTTTCAGCCTGTTTTGCGGGTTCGCATGAAGCAAGGACAGGGAATAACAGGAGGGTAACAAGTGCGAGTCGGCGTTTCATCACGGCAAGCTCTAGGTGATGCGCGGGCAGAGTGCAAGTGCCTGTTGAGGGACCGGGCGAGGTGTGAGCGGCACCGGGATGCCAACGAAGCGGACAGGAATTTTGGGCGCTCCAGATGATGGCGGAAGAAAGAGAAGAACCTCGTGCTCCCTCTGTCACCTCAATCCACAAGCGGACAGAATTGTCGCCCCCAACAGCATCTACGCAGGCGAGGAATGCGAGGCGTGCCCGGCGCGTGCCCGACGCCGGTAAAGAGCCAACAGCATCTACGCAGGCGAGGAATGCGAGTTCGTCGCCTCAGCTTCATTCATTAGTTATTTAGCTAAATAATGAATTGATTGGGTGGAGTTATTGAGCGTGTGGGTTTTGGAACGTGGGATTTGAGAGGAGGGATTTAAAAGTGGGGAGGAGGCGACTGAAACGGGAGAGTGATACCAGAGCACCTAACCTCGCCCTTGTTTTAGCGGTGCTTGAGATGGGACCATTCTGAAGAATGGCGGTGGGCAGAATGCCCGCGCCACTGTGGCACGGGCATTCTGCCCGGAGCCTTGCACCGTGATTTTCTATCACTCCCACAACTCCGACCGCAGTGGAATCCCTAACATTAGAATGCTTGGTGTCACGGTTATCAGCCACTTTTTGAAATGCGGCTGCCCACCACATTCTGGGAAACGCGGAGCGGCTGATCTCCCCGGTTGATCTCGGGTGGGCGAGCTGGTTTCCTCGGCGCATGGAAATACGCAACTACGGGCAGCAAGTGCCTTTTACCACCAAGGATGGCTCGACTATCCGCAGCCTGCTAGATCTTTCTAACGCGCCGGTCCGCAACCAAAGCCTAGCCGAAGCCACCCTGCCGGCGGGCGCGGAAACGGAGCGTCACCTCCATCGCCTCAGCGAGGAACTCTACTATCTAACCGCCGGGCGCGGCGTGATGGAAATCGACGGCAGCGAGCGCGAGGTTTCGCCGGGCGATGCGATCTTGATTCCAGCCGGGGCGTGGCACCAGATTCGCGCGATCGAGCCGCTGCGGTTTCTCTGCTGCTGCGCGCCGCCGTATTCCCACGAGGACACTTATTTCGCGTAGCTCAGAGGAAGGCGTTCGCCGTTAGAATGATGGTGATCGCGACGACTGCGATGCCGGTTTCCACGACGGTCCAGGTTTTGAGAGTTTCCGAGATGGTCATTCCGAAATATTCCTTCACGAACCAGAAGCCGGAGTCGTTGACGTGAGAAAAAATCAGCGAGCCTGCTCCCATCGCCAGGACTAGCAGCTCGCGGTTGGTATCGGGACGGGCTTCGATGATGGGCAACATCAAGCCGGCCGCCATCGTGATCGAGACGGTGGCCGAGCCGACCGCGATCCGCATCAGCCCGGCGATGATCCATCCTAGCAGAATCGGGGTGACCGGAAACTGCATGGCCAGTCCGGCGATGGCATTTCCCACACCTGAGTCTTGGAGCACTTTACTAAACCCGCCGCCGGCACCCACCACGAGGAAAATGCTCGCGGCTGGACCGACGCATTGTTCGGTGAATTTTAAAATCTGCGCACCTGTAAGCCCGCAATGGGTGCCAAAGGACCAGAACGAAACTAACACCGCAATCAGCATGGCCACCCCTGGCGCACCGATGAAATTCGCGAACTGCCGCAGCGGATCGTCAACCGCGAGTGTCACATCGGCAGCGGTCCCTATCAGCATCAAAATCACCGGCAGCAGCATGGTGAACAAACTCAGCGCAAACCCAGGAGGGTGGGGGGCAGCGGCTTTTCCTGAAGCCTCCGCACCCAGACCGCCGAGCGCGACCGGCACCCGCGGCGCGACCCAGCGGGCGAGAAACGGCCCGGTGATCAGCGCGGTCGGTAGGCCGATGGCCAAGGACCAGAGGATGGTCTTGCCGGTGTCCGCGCCGATTTTCGCGATGGCCACCATCGGTCCAGGATGCGGCGGGATCAGGCCGTGGGCGGTAGAAAGTCCCGCTGCCAGTGGCAGTGCCAGATAGAGAATGGGCGTCTTCGTTTGGCGAGCTAACATGAAGGCGAGCGGTCCTAGCAGAACGATGCCCACGCCGAAAAACACTGAGATGCCGACGAGAAACGCGACCAGCATGATGGCGTAGTCGAGGCGTTTGATCCCTAGCAGCCGCACCATCCGGTTGGCGATCACTTCTGCAGCGCCGGACTCTGCGAGTAGTTTTCCCAAGATGGTGCCCAAGCCGATGATCATTGCCAAGAAACCTAACGTTTTTCCGACACCTTCTTGGAAACTGGTGGCGATGCCCGGCAGCGGCATCCCAGAACCCACGCCGACCACGATGGAGGCCAGCATCAGCGCAATGAAGGCATTGCACTTGAACCTCGCGATTAAAATGACGAGTCCGACGATGGTCCCCAGCGCGAGAAATAACAGACCGTTAGGGGACAACATCGCAACGGGTAAGCACATGGTGCCGCGTTGATAGCGGCTGGGCTGTGCCATGCAAATCCCTAATTGCCAGCGTCAGGCGCTGACGATGCGGAGTTGCAGCTCGATCAAATCATTTACGAGGTGACCACCGAGATGGCGGAACCATTTTCCCGATCCGTAGAGGACGTTCCACAAGGTGCGGTCGAAGGCGATCGTCGTTTGTGCAGCGAGCTTGCCGTCGGCAGTGACACCCGCGCAGGCCGGGAACTCCAATGTGTGCGAAACGTCCTTCAAGGTGAGACTGCCGGTGATCGTTAGATTCGGGCTGCCCGGCGTGGCATCGGCTAGATGAGTGGCGCGTGTGACCACAAAGGTGGCCTCGGGATAAAGCGCAGTGTCGAAGAACTCGTGGTCGCGCAAGTGGCGGATGAGCACGTCGTGCAGCGGGTTTCCTGCTAGGTCGAGACAAGTGATGGCCTGCATGGCGATGGTGAACTCGCCGCCCGCAAGTTTCCCTGACTCGAGCCGCAGCGAGCCGGACTTCAGGCCGATGAGTCCCTCGTGCCGGTTCAGGAGATTGCGGCCGATCCACCGGATGCTGGATTCGCCGAGGTCGATGGGATGGACTCCGTCGGTGACGACCGAGGTGGCGTTAGTTTCGGTCGGCGCTTCCTCTACTGGAAATCCGGCGGACTTCCAAGCCGCGAGGCCGTCGCGGAAATCGTAAACTTGCGTGTAGCCGTGACGGCAAAGTTTCTCCGCCGCCATGCGACTTTCA
>JAYTEI010000440.1:0-11269 GCA_043735445.1 Akkermansiaceae bacterium
TTTCCACCGGAGGCCATCTGGTGGGATGGTGACCTGAGCCGCGAGTTTGTCGCCACCGTCGGCAGCACAGCGGAGAGTCCAGCGATCAGTAAGTTTTACTCAACGGATCCGGCGAACCTCGGGCGGATCTATACCATCTACAATGAGACTGCGCCCGGCGTCTATCAGGCTTATGGCGGGCGTCCTGCATTCTGGGGCGACCTCTTGGGCGACTGGCGCGAGGAGTATCTCTGTGTGGCCAATGATAATTCCGAACTGCGGATCTATACCCCCAAGACCAGCTCGACGACTCGGCTCTACACCCTGATGCATAATCCGCAATACCGCTGCCAGACGACCACCAAAGGTTATGTGCAAGCGAGTTATGTGGATTACTATCTCGGCTCGGGAATGACGATTCCTCAACCGCCGCCGATGGTCGATGCCAAGCTCGTCTGGCGCGGCGGTGCTGGTGCGACGACCTGGGATGCCGGTGCAACCGCGAGCTGGCTCGACAACGGGGCTAACAGCAACTTCGCTAATGGCGATAGCGTGCGTTTCGACATCGGCGGTAACAACACTATCACCGTGGCACTAACCGGAACTTTGCAACCCGCAGCGGTCACCGTTTATTCGCCGAAGAGTTATACTTTTGATGGCACTTTAGGTTCATTGGCTGGCCCCATGACCTTGATGAAGGCAGGATCATCCACCATGACCCTAACGGGAACCCACCCCTTCAGCGGCAGGACCACAGTGTGGGATGGTGCGTTGGTCATGAACGGGAATTTCCCCCAAAGCCCACTGACCGTTTGGGGCGGCACCTGGGGCGGCATGCTCGCCGCCGGGCTAACCGGCGGTCGGATCGCAGGCACCGGCACCTTCGGCCAACCCGTGACGCTCTCCTATCGCGGCGGCGTCACTCCCGGCTCAGGCATGGGAAATGCCGGGACTCTCCATTTCGACGGCGGCGTCACCGCGCAAGATGGCTGTTATTTCGCCATGGATCTATCTAACGACCCAGCGGGCAACGTGACGCCAAGTGACAAAGTTGCCATCATCGGCAACCTTTCATTGGGCGGAAAAATCGGCCTGATCATTAAGCCCCTCAACGGACAACTGCTACCCGGCACTTACACGTTGATCACTTACACCGGTGTTCTAACGGGGAGCGTTACAAATTTCGCCGTCAGCGTTCCAGCCGGCACGCCTTACACACTCGCCGCAGCAGCGGGTGCAGTCACGCTGACCATTCCCGTCACTCGTGCCCCCGCCGCCATCGTCTGGCGCGGCGTCGGCGGAACTTGGGATATCGCGAACAGCCAGAGCTGGTTGAAAAGCGGAGTGCCGGATGTATTTGTCGCCGGAGATGCGGTCACCTTCGACGCCACCGGTTCCGCAGTGCCGACCGTCACTCTAACTGCGGCATTGCCAGTCGCCGGAATCACGGTCAACTCCGCCACCGACTACACACTCACCGGTGCCGGTTCCATCAGCGGTAGCGGTGGTCTTACAAAGTCGGGCAGCGGCGTGCTCACACTCAGCACCGTCAACGATTACACCGGCCCCACCACCCTTACCGGCGGGGTGCTCGCGATCGACTCCGTGGGCGATGCGGGCACTCCGGGTTCCATCGGTGCCGCCACATCTGCCGCTTCGAATCTAGTGATCAACGGCGGCACCCTCCGTCTAGCTGGCTTACAAACCAACACCAACCGGAACCTAACACTCGGCTCAGCCGGCGGCACGTTCGACATCGTTTCCGCCAGCAGTTCCATGCAAATGAGTGGCATTGCGAGCGGCACGGGTGCGTTGATAAAAACCGGGGCTGGCACGGTGATCCTCGCCAGCGGAAACACTTACAGCGGCGGCACCACCATCAACGGTGGCACGATTTACCTAGCAGGCACCACCGCCAATGTTGCCGGCCTTGGCAATGGGGCCGTCACCATCACGAATGGCACACTCACCATGGCCAACGTCCAAGCCAGCGAGACTGCCGCGTGGAATCTCAGCGTCCCCGCCGGCGCGAATGCTCGCTTGAATGCGGACGGACGTTGCTCACTAACTGGTGGCCTCACCGGCGACGGAAACTTTACTTACTACTCGCCTTACGTCCGCTCTGATTTGAAGGGAAATTGGTCCACCTTCACCGGGCACCTCTATCTCGCCACCGATGCCGATGGCTCCGAAATGCGCGTGACCAATAGCTTTGGTTTCGGCACCGCCGCACTCAACATCGGTGTGGACAGTTATGTCTATTTCAATGTGAGCAGTACTAGCCCCACCCTCAACATCGGCGAACTCACTGGCGACTCCACTTGCGGCATCGGTGGTGGACCATCTGCTGGTAACACCGTCACCTGGCGCGTCGGTGGTCGCAACACCGACGCCACCTTCGCCGGTGGCATCTTCAATGGCACTGGCCCCACCGCCATCGCCAAGGCAGGCAGCGGCATCTGGACTCTAACGGGCGCATCCACCCACACCGGAGCCACCACCGTGAGCACCGGCACGCTGCGGATCAACGGCACCACCACCGGCAGCCCGGTCACTGTACAATCCGCCGCCGCGCTCGGTGGCTCGGGTATTATCACCGGAAATCTCACGGTCCTAACGGGCGGCATCTTGGAGCACAGTGCCATCGGCACCACCCCGCTAACCGTCACTGGAAATCTAACTTTCGGGACCAGCGCGGTGGTTCGCCCACTCACGGGGATCACACCGGTTGCGGGGATCTACACCGTTCTTAACTACAGTGGCAGCTTGAGCAATACACCGTCATTGACCTGGCAGGCTCCTATGGGTTCGACACTGTTAGCCACCTTTAGCACCGCCACCGCCGGGACGATTACGATGACTCTAACCCAAGATCCCGGCAGCGGTCAGCCCTCTGACCTGATCTGGACTGGAATCACCAATTCGTCATGGGATACCTCCACCTCGAACTGGACCAGCAACGGCTCTTCCGTGAGTTATACCAATAATTCTAAAGTCTCCTTCACTGAGTCTGGAAATGCCGTCGCATCCATCGACATCGCGGCTGATGTAGAACCACTCGCAGTCATCGTCGCAGCCACTAAGAGTTATACCTTTTCCGGCAACGGTAAAATCATCGGTGCCGCTAACATGGCCAAGTCCGGCGCGGGTTCTCTCACGCTCCTCAAAGCAAATTCCTACACGGGCGGAACAGCGGTTTACGGCGGCATCATGGCGCTCGGTGTCGATAGCTCCACCACTGCCACCAGCGTTCAATTCCCCGGCCTCAGTGGCGGTGCCTGCACCTCGCTCGGGAGCGGCACCGTCACCGTTTCCGGCGGCGGTCAGCTCCGCTTCGGCGGCAGAGGCGGCAACACCGTTTACACCTACTCGACGGCCAATCCGATCGTGTTCGATCTGGGAGATCTCGTTTCCCGCGATGGCCTGCAAGCTCTCACAGGCGGCGTGACCATCCAGAGTGGTGGTTCCAAATGGTTCACCGCCTGGGGCACCAAGAATCTCCTTATCAACAGCGCACTCAGTGGCAGCGGCCCCCTCGCCATCGACGACTCTAACCTCGGCGGAGGAGACACCGCCCGCGGCATTGTTAGAATCGGCTCGGGGGGAAATACTTACAGCGGCACCATCACCGTCAACGGAACTTCCACCGGTTTCCAAGGCGGAGTCCTCCAAATTGAGAACAACACCGCGCTGGCGAACGCCACGATTCTAACGAACAACGCCTCCGTCCCCGGACTCACCTTCACCGTCGCCACCCCGGAGATCGGGGCACTCGGTGGCAGCGGAAAAATCACGCTACCCGCCACCTCGTTGACCGTGGGAGGCAACGGCGCAGCGACGAGCCACAGCGGCGTGATTTCCGGCTCCGGCGCTTTGCTGAAAATTGGCACCGGCATGCTCACCCTCGCCGGTGCTAACACCTATACTGGTGCAAGCACAGTGAACGCTGGCAAACTCAGCGTGACAGGCTCGCTCGCGAACACCGTAACGACCATCACCAGCACCGCCACGGTCGGTGGCACCGGCACCATCGGCGGCGCGGTCACTTGCCATGGAACCCTCGCTCCTGGCACTTCCGCCGGTACGCTCACGCTCTCTAACGGTCTCGTGCTTGCCCCTACCAGCGTCCTCAACTACGAACTCGGCACCATCTCGGACCGCGTGAACATCACGGGAAATCTCACTCTAGCAGGCACGCTGAATGTTACCGCGCTCACTGGATTCGCCGCCGGCACCTACACCCTGCTCACCTACACCGGCACCTTGACCGATGAAGACGGCCTGCAACTCGCGACCCTGCCAGCCGGCTTCGAAGCCACGGTTAGCACTGCCACGACCGGACAAGTGCGGCTGACAGTCACGCCCATCCTGACCCCCTTCGAGGAATGGCAGATCGCGAATTTCGGCAGCACCTCCAGCCCGGACGCCGCCGCCACCGCCGATCCCGATGGCGACGGCACGGCTAACGAAACCGAGTTCCGCCTCAGTCTCGATCCGAAAAATGGCAGCTCCTCCTTCAAAGCCATCGGCACCCTCGTGCCCGCAGGATTCACCCTAACATGGCCGTCCGCCGCCGGCCTGGTCTTTGAAATCCGCCGTAGCATCACTTTACTCGGCCCCTGGGAACTTCTCGAAACGCAGGCTCCGATTCTCTCCGGGCCAGCCAGTTTCACCGACCCCAACCGACCGCAACCGCGCGGGTTCTATCGGGTCGTGCTTTTGCCGTAGCCCCAAGATTAATTTCTGGGCGTTGCGCCCGCTGCAAAAAAGCATGGGTGGTGTCAGTTGGGGCGATGAACAAGAAGGTGGGTCCCTGCGGAGGAATATGAGTCCGCCCGCGGAATCAGCACTTTCCGAGATACGGAGATCAGCGAACCCGTCGCGGCCAAGCCGTGAGGCTTCCGTCAATCCCCTTGCCAGTCCCCGCCGGGATGTTTCAATCCCTATCATGAAAAAAGACGACCGCGAATTTCTGTTCCGCCTGCTAGAGACCCCCAGCCCGACCGGCTTTGAAATGCGCGGCCAACAAGTCTGGGCGGATTGGATCAAAGCTTACGCCAGCGAAGTTGCCTGCGATGCCTACGGCTCCACTTGGGCGACGTTGCCGGGAAAATCCAAACGGATCATCATGTTAGAGGCCCACGCCGACGAGATCGGCTACATGATCAAGCACATCGACGAGCGCGGATTCCTTCGCATCGACCGCGTCGGCGGCTCGGATGCCGCCACCGCGCGGGGGCGCCGTCTCACCATCCTTGGGGATAAGGGCAACGTCTCCGGCATCATTGGCAACACCGCCATCCACCTCCGCCGCGATGAATCCGGCCAAGAAAAAGCGCCCGCCGTCCACGAGCTGTGGGTCGATGTCGGTGCGGCCAGCACGGACGAAGTCGCCACGCTCGGCATCCGCGTGGGTCACCCCGCCGTCTATCAGGACGGGCCGTTGGAGTTGGCTAACAAGCGCCTTATTGGCCGGGCCATCGACAACCGCATCGGCAGTTACATCATCGCGCAAGTGATGAAGCGCATCGCGTCCGGCAAGAAAAAGCCCGCGTTCACCCTCATTTGCCTCAATGCGGTGCAGGAGGAAATCGGCGGCAACGGCGCGATGATGGCCACCTATCGCCTCAAGCCCGACCTCTGCCTTTGCCTCGATGTCACCCACGCCACCGACACTCCCGGCATTGATGCCGCCAAGTTTGGCAGCGTGAAACTCGGCGGCGGTCCGAGCCTATCCCACGGCACCGCCAACCATCCGCACGTTGTCCAGCGGCTCATCGACGTGGCTAACAAATCGAAGCTCACCATCCAGCACGAAGCCAGCAGCCGCTTCACCGGCACCGATACCGACAAGATTTTCCACAGCCGCGAAGGCATCCCGAGCGCCCTCGTTTCGCTGCCGCTGCGCTGCATGCACTCCGTCGTGGAGACCGCCCACCTCGACGACATCGCGCACACCATCGACTTGCTAACTGAGTTCGTGCTCTCACTAGCCGACAAGGACGAGTTCCGGCAGGTGTTGAAATAACAGGCGCGCCAAATTCACCCCGCGTTCCAAGATGAATGTTGGACGCTGGCCACAGATCGGTTTAAAGCCGAGCAATGCTTGGTCTAACCTTAGCCATCGGAGCCTCGCTGGGTTGCCTCATATCCGCGACCGCACAACCGGTCATTCCCGGATTCACTGGCACAACGGTAGAACTCACCCATGTGGCGAATATGGAATTCGACACGATTCCCGGCGGCCTCCAAGTCACCGAGTTAGAGATCCGCAGTCTGCTTACAAAACCAGCTCGCCGCTTGGTGACTTCACAATCATTCCGGCGTTCGACTTCAAGGCCACGGTTCTCCACATTAACCAAGTTCCGACTTCGATCCTCTTCGATGAGGACAACCTCCATACTTTCAATGTCTATCCGTTTACCATCGATCCCGCTGCTTAGTTCATCGGCAACCATCAACTCTTACGCCAAGCTGCCAAATATCAGTTCGCTTTCCCCTAACGGAGCGGGAGTGGTCAAGGACGGCGCAGGCAAGCCCGTGGGTTCCACGCTTATTTTCTACAAATACCGGATCGATGGTTCCACGATCAACAGCCTCACCATCAATCAAGTCAGTTATGTGTTGAACTAACTTGGTTAGTTAATCCGCGCATCTGTTAAAACGGGGATCCTTGGAAGCAGGGATCCCTTAAACAGGGACGATGCCACTGAGTGGCGGGTATTTGCGAATTGCCATTTCCGGTTCCTCGGCGACGGTCCGTCCCACCACCATGAAACTCCAACATTTCCTCGCGTCCACTTTCACCGTGCCAATGGCCATCTGTTTGATGGCGCAACCGCTGTCCGCCGGACCGTCCATGGTCGCGCCCACAGTGCCTGAGATCGATGTCCAACAGCCGGTGGGCCGCAATCTCGAGGATGGTAACAGCAAGGTCAGTTGCGGCACCTCCGTCATTGGCATCAGCGCCAAAGCGAAAAAATTCACCATCAAGAACATCGGCAGCGGCAAGCTTACCGGCCTAACCGTCACCCGCGACGGCGTGAACGCCAGGGAGTTCAGAGTGGTGCAAGCGGCAAGGACTTCGTTAACGCCAGGCACCAGCACCACCTTCACGGTCACTTTCAAACCCGCTGGCAGAGGCACCCGCAGCGCGGCCATCCACATCAAGAGTAACGACGCGGATGAAGCATCGTTCGACATCGTTCTAACGGGCAAGGGCCAGTGATGGAATGAGTGGCCAACGGGATGCGCGCAGCTCTGCGCATTGGCACTCCATTCGCACCACGACGTGAGTTTCGTGGCTCCTTACGCCAGCACGCCCTTCACCAACTTGCTCCCAGACCGCGTTGTTTGAGATCCTTCAAGAGGGCGGTCATCGGTGCGTCCACTTCCTTGCAGCGATCAGAGAAACCTTTATTGATGGCCTCGCTGGCGCTGGCACCGTGGGAGCCCCCACCCCAGTGAAAAAGCTGGATGTAGCGCACGCCGCGCTCGGCGAGGCGGCGGGCTAACAGGCAGTTGTTGGCGAAGGATTCTTTGCCGGGTTCGGTGCCGTAGAGCTGGTGGGTGGCGGCGCTTTCCTGCTTGAGATCGAAATCGGGTTGCTGGCCCGGACCCGCCTCGATTGCAGGATTGGATCTGTCGCGGAATTCCAACAGGACGCCGGAACCTACGGCAGCACTTCCACCGGCGGCTACTCCAAAAAATCCGACTTTCCCGCTTGGCCCACGGCGGCTCACGCGGTGTGATGGGGGCGCAATGTCTTACCTCGACGAAAACTTCCTCCTCCATTCTCCCACGGCGCGCCGGCTTTTTCATGAAATCGCCAAGCACCAGCCAATCATCGACTACCACTGCCACCTCTCGCCCCGGCAAATCGCCACCAACCACCGCTGGTCTAACATCTCCGACATCTGGCTCGGCGGCGACCATTACAAATGGCGGTTGATGCGGGCGAACGGCATCAGCGAAGAACTCATCACCGGCGACTCCACCACCCCGCGCGAAAAGTTCCAAGCGTGGGCGGAAACAGTGCCCTACACCCTCCGCAACCCGATCCACCACTGGACCCACATCGAGCTGCAACGCTACTTCGGCATCGATCTACTACTCACGCCCGACACCGCCGACGAGATCTGGGAGCGGACCAATGCGATCCTCGCCGAGCCGGATTTTTCCACTCACGGGTTGTTGAAAAAATTCGATGTTAGAGTCGTTGGCACCACCGATGATCCAGCCGATCCGCTGGACGATCACTTCGCCATCGCGGACTCGGATTTGCAGACGCTGGTGGTGCCGACGTTCCGCCCAGACAAGGCGCTGTTAGTGGATCGGCCCGACTTGCTGGCGCCGTGGTTAGAGAAACTCGAAGCCGTCTCGGACACCACCATCGTCCACCTATCCGATCTATTGTCCGCGCTGCAAACACGCCACGACGATTTCCACCAAGCGGGTGGGCGTCTATCCGATCACGGCCTCGACCGGCTGCCAGCCTTGCATTGCACCGACGAGGAAGCCGCGATGATCTTCAACCGCGCCCGCGCCGGCAAGGCCGCCTCGCCTGAGGAGAAGGAAAAATTTTCGTTCTATCTGATGGTGTTCTTCGGCCAGCTCGACGCGGCAAAGGACTGGACCAAGCAGCTTCACCTTGGCGCGTTTCGCAACATCAACTCACAGATGGCCGCCCGCCTCGGGCCGGACACCGGCTACGACAGCATCGGCGACACCCGCCAGGGCGAGGCTCTAGTCACCTATCTCGACGCGCTTTCCACCAGCGGAGCGCTGCCAAAAATCGTCCTCTACAATCTCAACCCGCGTGACAACTACTTGTTCGCTTGTCTAACCGGCGTGTTCCAAGACGGCACCGTCGCCGGCAAGATCCAGTTCGGCTCCGGCTGGTGGTTCCTCGATCAGAAAAACGGGATAGAACTCCAGCTCGATGCTCTATCAGTCACCGGCTTGCTCTCACGCTTCGTCGGCATGCTTACCGATTCGCGCTCGTTCCTGTCGTTCCCGCGCCACGAATATTTCCGCCGCATCTTGTGCAACCTCATCGGTGGCGAGGCCGACCGCGGTGAGCTGCCCGATGATTTCGAAGCACTCTCCGGGTTGATCCGCGACGTCTGCTTCGGCAACGCGAAGCGCCATTTCGGCTTCGACGTGTGAAAATGTGTCCCGGCTGTCTCAGCCGGATCTTCATTCCAATGTATAAAATAAAACCTACCTGCTCCATCTCCTCATGATCTACCAAACCCTACTCCCGCTCTTCCTCCTCACCGCGTCACTCCACGCGGTTCCCGTCTTCATCGGCACCAACACCGGCGGGAAATCCACCAGCAAGGGCATCTATCTGGCGGACTTCGATGCGGCGACGGGCAAGCTCACTGAGCCCGTCCTCGCCGCAGAATATCAGAATCCCGGCTTCCTTGCGCTGCATCCTACCCAGCCCATCCTCTACGCCTGCGGCCAGCCTAACAAGCCATTCGCCGACGGCTCAAACTCAGTCGCAGCCTTCGCAATCGGCGCAGACCATGCGCTGAAATTCCTCGGCGAGGCCACCGCCGGCGGGAAGGGAGCTTGCCACCTCGCGGTGGATGCCACCGGCCACACCGTTGCCCTCGCGAACTACGGCGACGGCAGTATTTCGACAGTTAGACTCGATGAAAATGGGATTCCCGGGATGTCGGCGTCAGTCATCAAGCACAGCGGCTCTGGCCCTAACAAACCCCGCCAAGATGCTCCCCACGCCCACGGAGTTTACTTCGACAAGGCGAACCAGCACCTGTTTGTGCCAGATCTCGGGCTGGACCAAGTATTCGTCTATCCGTTCTACGCAACCACCTCCAAGCTTGGCGACGCGCTGCCATCTCTCACCACCGCCCCCGGCTCCGGCCCTCGCCACATGGCATTTTCCGCCGATGATAAGAACGCTTATGTGATCAATGAGCTTTCTAACACCGTGCTCGCCACCCGCTACGCCGCCGGGAAATTCACCGCGCTTGCGACCGTCCCGACCTTGCCCGCAGATTTCACGGAAAAGAACACCACTGCGGAAATCGAAGTGCATCCGAATGGCAAGTTTGTCTATGGCTCGAACCGCGGCCACAACTCCATCGTCGTCTATCAGCGCGATCCACTCACAGGCGCGCTGACCTTCCTGCAACACGCTCCTTGCGGCGGGAAAACACCGCGCCATTTCAAGATCGACCCGACCGGCAAGTGGCTGCTGTGCGCTCATCAGGACTCTAACACCATCAGCGTCCTCCCGCTCGACCCCGCGACCGGGCTGCTGGGCGCACCCGGCGGCAGCGTTTCCTCGCCCACTTCGATCTGCCTGTTATTCGCTCGCTAACCGAAAAAAAGACCGGCCCGCCGTGAGGCGAACCGGGCTTGGCAATCCACGTCAGAGTTACTGATAGGTGGTGGTTGTTTTCTTGGTAGTGACGCTGTCGTAGGGCGTTGCCGTGGACTGGGTGGTCGTCGTGGGGCCCGTCACAGTCGGACTGGCAGATACACCCGGGTCCACGTAGGTGGTGCAGTTTTTCAGAAAAATAACAGCGGCGAGGACAGCGAGGCTTTGGATTGTGGTTTTCATGGTTAGGGGGGGAAGTCGGGATCATTTTAGCAGCCTGCATACCGCCTCCTCTTCGCGCCCTCGAAAATCGTCTGAAGCCTTATAATTCAAAGCTTGGCGGCGATTCGTCGCGGTCTTGAACTGCGGCAGTCTTTTCACTCCATCGTGCGCAATGCCCTGCCGGATCTGGGTTTGGAGTAGTTTGCACGGCGGACTGAACAGGGAAGGGGATTTGCACTGGAATTCCCGAGCCGCCCCTCCATCGTCCGCGCATGGGGATGACTCGCTTTCAAAAACTGGCCACTGCGGCCTTGGTATCTGTGCTGGTCCTGATGTTCGTCGGCGCGATTGTTAGGGTGACCGGCGCGGGGATGGGTTGTCCCGACTGGCCGACCTGTTGGGGCTGCCTGATCCCGCCAACCCAGGTCGAGCAGGTGGATTTTTCCAAACTACCGATCGAGAAATTCCGGGGCAAAGCCCAGCGGATGGGCCGCGATCCAGCGACGATCACGGTAGAGAGCCTGCGTCAGGAATTCAACCCGCGCCACGTCTGGACCGAGTTTCTCAACCGGCTCTCGAGCCTGCCGGTGGGGTTCTTTTCACTCGCCACCTTCATCGCCGCATTCTGGCAGCGGGAAAAACGGCCGCTGGTTTTCTGGATGGCCTTCGCCGCGTTGCTGACCGTGCTGATCAATGCGTGGATGGGCGCACGCG
>JAYTEI010000441.1:0-11237 GCA_043735445.1 Akkermansiaceae bacterium
TGTTGGAAAAATCCTACATAGTGATCCGGTCCCAAAAGGGCGATACCGTCACGATATCCAAGGTCATGCTGGGAACCTTTCACGTCCCAACCCTCAAGAAATAAGACCGCCCGCCCGGTCGCCGCCAAACGGGCGAGATCGTTACAATCGGGCGCAACGCCAAAAAGCAGCAATCTAACATCGACCAAGCCGCCGTCGTCGGTAATGAAGCTGCTGGAATCCAAAGTTGCCCCGAAGTAGCGTGGGGAAGCATTGTGGAAGAAGCTTGTCGCGATGCGGTGCTGCATTATCCTGTGGCCATGACCGAAGGAATTTCAATTGACCCCGCCGTATGTCACGGCAAGCCGGTGATCAAGGGAACCCGGGTTCTCGTCTCGACGATCCTGGGGGCGCTGGCCGGAGGCGACTCGCGCGATATGATCGCGGAGGACTATGAGATCACGATGGAGCAAATCTCGGCAGCGCTCCAGTTCGCGAGCGAGATGGCTGACCTGCAAGTTTCAGCTTACGAAGCGGTGGCATGAACTTTTTGTTCGATGAGAACTTTCCGAAATCCGCACGGTCCGTTTTGGAGCATACTGGCCATCAGGTTTTTGATTTCCGCCGGTTAGGGGTCATCGGATCCCCTGATGAGGCGATGATGATGTTGGCCTTCGAAAAGTCCGCTGCGGTATTAACTACGGATCGAGACTTCTTTCATACGCTGGGAAGGCAGTATCCGGAGCATCATGGAGTTGTGGTGATCGCGCTGAGGCAACCTAACCGACTTGGTCGCCTCGAGTGGTTTCTTGAGCACATCCATATTGAGAAGCTGGCAGGAAGAACCTTCCAACTGCGTGATCGGACGTGGATGGTTTATCCACCAATTTAGTTTTCTCCCTCATGCGCCTGAAACTCACCATCGCTTACGACGGCCGTCCGTACAACGGCTGGCAGTCACAAGCCTGCGGCAACACGGTGCAAGACCACATCGTCCGCGCCTTGGAAGAAGTCGCCAAGCAGCCGCTGCGCCTCGATGGCTCGGGCCGCACCGATACCGGCGTGCATGCCCTCGCGCAGATCGCCCATTTCGATCCGCCGCCGGAGATATCGATGAACCCGTTCAACTGGGTGCCTGCACTTAACTGCAAGCTCCCAGCCACAATTCGCATTATGGCCTGCGAGGAAGTGCCTGCGGATTTCCACAGTCGTTTTTCAGCCATCGGAAAAATCTATCATTTCGACCTTTGCACCGATCCCATCCTGCCGCCATTGAAGGCTGGACTTGCTTGGCACCTTCCGCGTCAGCTTGACGCGGATGTGTTATGGGAAGCTCTTTCACTATATATTGGTCGCCATGACTTCCACGCATTTGCCGCTTATCGAGGTAACGAAACCCCAAACATCGACTGGTGCCGGACGATTGAGTCGGTGGAGCTAACCACTCTCCAAGACGGCTATCAGATCACTTATCATGGAGATGGCTTTCTCTATAAAATGGTGCGCCTCCTCACCGGCGGCGCGGTCCATGCCGCGCAAGGCAGAATCCGGCTCGACGACTTCGCCGCGCTGCTAGATCAACCGCCAGGACTGCCCCACGGGAAGTCTCCACTCTGCGCCCCAGCGGATGGATTGTTTTTGCAAAAGGTGATATATCCGTGACGAAACCGTCACCGAATCCAGGCCGCTGATTGCAAGTTGATATGTTGAGTTCCCCTGCGGCAACTCATGAAAATTGACATCGTTACGGATACTTTCGCGCCGGATGTGAACGGGGTGGCCATGACGTTGGGTCGCCTCACCGATGGCTTGAAGCAGCGTGGACATCGGGTGCATGTCATCCACACCGGGGAGTTTGCCAAGCCGGGTGAAACGTGTTCTGCCTCGGTGCCATTGCCTGGCTACAAGGAGGTGCGGGTCGGTCTGCCGGAGCTATTCAAGTTGCGGGCGCGGTGGATGAAAAAACGGCCGGATGCGATTTACGTCGCCACCGAAAGCCCGTTGGGAAAGTCGGCGCTCAAGGCCGCCAATGCGCTGGGCATCCCGGTGGCCAGCGGGTTCCACACGAATTTCCATCAATACATGGAGCAATACCGGATGGGCGGATTGCAGCCGGTGGCGATGGCCTATCTGAGGCGCTTCCACCAGCGGGCGGACTGTACGCTGACGCCGTCGCAAGATGTCGTAGATAAACTGCTAGCTGAAGGTTTCACCAATGTCCATGTCCTCGGCCGCGGCGTGGACACGGAGTTATATGCTCCGGGAAAACGTTGCGAAGCGCTGCGCTCGGCATGGGGCGCGCGGCCGGGTGCTCCGGTGGCGGTGATCGTCGGGCGGGTGGCGGCGGAGAAGAACTTCGAGCTGGCGATGACCGCCTTCGAGCAAATGCGACAAGCAGTGCCTGATATGCAATGCGTGGTAATCGGTGATGGCCCACTGCGCGAGAAACTGGCGGATCGATATGCTTGGGTTCACTTTGCCGGGGTTCAACTCGGTGAGGATCTGGCAAAACATTATGCATCGGCGGACGTTTTGTTATTCCCCAGCGAAACAGAAACCTTTGGCAATGTCCTGCTAGAGTCAATGGCCAGCGGCCTAGCCACGGTGAGTTATGATTACGCCGCCGCCGCGCGCCATGTGCGGTCTGGCGAGAACGGACTGAAGGCAGAGAAAGGCGATGCCGATGCATTCTTGAAACAGGCAGTCGCCGCACTCTCGATCCGCCCGCACCATCGTTTACGGCTTGCCGCCCGCGAGGTTGCAGAAACGCTCGGGTGGGAGCAAGTGGTCAAGGAGTTTGAGTTTAGGTTAGCGACCATCGCCGGTATTAAGCCCTCCATCAGGCCCGGCAAACTTGCGAAGCGTCCCAAGTATGTCTGCAAGACCGTGATCCTATCCGATGTGCATTTAGGAACGCCTGATAGCAAGGCGGACGAGGTGGTGGACTTCCTCAAGCATCTCCGCTGCGAGAAGCTGATTCTCAATGGGGACATCATCGACGGCTGGGCATTGCGGCGTGGAGGAAAATGGAGCAGCCGCCACAGCCGGTTCATCCGCAAGGTGCTCAAGATGACGGAAAGAGATAATACCCAAGTCATCTATCTGCGGGGAAATCACGATGAAATTTTGGAACGTTTTCTGCCACTAACATTTGGGAAAATCAAATTCACCAAAGAGCACATTCATATCACCGAAGCAGGAAAGCGTTATCTCGTCGTCCATGGCGACGGCTTCGACAGTGTCTCCACCAATCACCGTTGGATTGCATCACTCGGTGCGGTCGGCTATGACTTTTTACTTAAAGTAAACCGCATCTATAACCTCTGGCGATCATGGCGCGGCAAGGAGTATTTCTCCCTCAGCAAGCGGGTGAAGGCCAAGGTGAAGTCCGCAGTTAGCTTTGTGGATAAATATGAGGAACTGCTCCAAGATCTCGCCCGCCACAAGAAATGTGATGGTATCATTTGCGGCCATATCCATACGCCGGAAGATAAGCAAGTCGGGGCTATTCATTACCTAAACTCCGGCGACTGGGTCGAAAGCCTAACCGCCATCATCGAGCACCATGACGGGCGGCTGGAGCTTGTCCAGTATGAGGAATTCCTTGCCTCGCTAAAAACTTTCTGACTCACATCGGGATTTCATGAAACCTTCATCAAGGTTTCATTTACAGGACGGATGAATGGCGCATGGCCAAACTCCACCATCTGATAGTGACTGCAATAGGGGTTCCTTCCTTGGCGTTGGCAGGGCCGGGGTTGGACCAAGCGGAAGTTAAAATTCCTTTTGGCGAACTGAAAACTCTGCTCGCTGATGCGAGCCGGTCGGTGGTGAGTCGTGAGCCACTATCAGCGCTGCTATCGGCGCGGTTCCGGCTGGTGATGGTGGCTGGCAAGGCGATGATAGATGCCACATTCCGGACGGCGACATTTTCCGATGGGCTGGCAATGATCCCGCTGGTGGGTGGCGAGGTGACCATTGAGAGCCAGAAGCCGGTGGACGCACGGATTCTGATACAAGGGAAAATGCTGTGTCAGGCGCAGGAAAAGCCCGGGGCGCAAGTCCTTGATATGCGCTTGTTGCCGGGGTTTGGGACTGGCAGCGCGAGTCTGGTGGTGCCGTCGTGTCCGGCTGCGGTTTTCGAAACGGGTGAACTGGGCGGCGATCGGTCGGTGGCCTTGGTGATCGACGGCAAGCAGCAAGTGTTGGGTTCCAACGGCTTGATGGCATTTCCCCTAACGGGCGGCACTGTGGAAATCCGGCTGCTCGGTGGCGAGGAGACCCGCGAGGCGCTGCGACCACCGGAGCCGTCTGTGTGGACGTGGCAACACCAGGTGCTGATCCTTCCGAGGGACGGCGAGATTGCCTATCGGGTGGTAGGGCGCGCATCTGCTGGCGGTGGCTCGGGAGTTTCCGCCGTGCTGGCGCTCCCGGCGGATGCCCGCGACGTGAGAGTCATGGGCGATGATCTGGCGGGACAAAAGGTGAGCCGCAGTGCAGATCGGTCGCTGGCGTTGCAGATCGAATGGAAAACTCGGGGTCTGCTAGAGCGGGAGATTTCTATATCTTATCTACTTTCCCAGCGACCGCTGGATCGGAGTTGGAAATTGCAGGCACCCTCGGGGCCGGGTGAGGACTCGACCCGCACGCGTTTCATTATCCTCGTGTCGCCAGAGCTATCCTATGCGGCGGAGGGATTGAGCGGCCCGTTTTCACCCAAAGGCCTGCCCGGCAGTCTCACCGAGGAACTCAAGGGCGAGGCCTGCTACCTGCTAGATGCGGCGGCCACGGCGGAGCTAACGGTCACTCCACTGCCGGTGGTGGCCACTGCGGAGGCGACCATCAGCGAGGCGGCGTGGGCGGTGAAACTTGAGTCGGACGGCGCGATGTTAGTCGAGGGCGCGATGAGTCTCGAACACCGCGGGGCGCTCGGCTTGACGCTCGAAGTGCCGCCGGGCATGACGCTGCTAGCGTGCGATGTCGGTGGGCAAGCAGCGACACCGGTCAACCTCGGCGAAGGGAAACTCGAACTAACACTACCGGCCGCAGGCACCAAAACGCGGGTTGCTTGCTCTTTCACCGGGCGGACGGCGGCGCTCGATCCAGTGGAAGGAACGCTGGAACTGGCGTTGCCCAAGACTCCCTTGTTTATCCGGGCGCTGACCTGGCGCATCGACCTACCGCGCGGCTATCAAGCGGAAACTCATGGTAACCTGGTCCGCGCGGCTGATCCGGGCGACCCCTCGTCCCGCCTGACCCTGCGGAAAAATCTATGCCGTGACGAGCGACCGGGGACTGCTGTTTTCTATCAGCGATCGGATTTGAAAAACTAAAACTCACCGTTAGACATAACTCCATCTCCTTATGAAAATCACCCATTTAATCGCATCACTGGTTATCGTCGGATGCACGGCACTGGCATGGTTCGTCCTTGCCATCGCTATGTCCAAGCGGACGCAAGAGTCATCGCAAACGATGTCACAAGAAGTGGCGGGTGTTTGGAATCCCCCCTTGGAACAAAAACATCCAAATGCTTGGTACGAGACACCCAACGCGCCGGCAGGTCGCGCGGTATTGTTACCAGCAACCTCTAACGTGATGGTTGATTTGAAATTCGTGCCGAAAAAACGCGGGCTATTCCGGCACCGGACCTATGATGTGGCATTCAAGGCGGAATATGTATTTATAAACCCAACTCGCATTCCGCAAACGATGTATTTATCGTTTCCCTTGCCGGCGGGAGCGGAGAAGCTCGAAGGATTCGAGTTCCGTCTGGGGGAAGGGACCGAGCCGGAGACCTATCAGCCCGGCGTTTCTGGTGTGGCCACTCGGGCGGTGGTGATACCGGCATCCGGGCGGATCACCTTGCACGCTGCCTATCAGACGCGTGGGACTGAGAGGTGGGTTTATGAGTTTCCTGACAAGCGGCGCATCGCAGGATTTGTGCTGAAGATGCGCACTGACTTTAGCGAAATCAATTTCCCGGTCGGCACCGGATCACCCAGGGACGACGATCGCAAGACCGATGGAAAGGGTTGGGATCTAACGTGGAACTATCCGGACGTGCTGGCCGTTCCGTCGATCGGGATGGACATGCCGAAGCTGCTGAATGCCGGGCCGGTGGCAGCGCGGATTGCCTTCTTCGCGCCGGTCTCGCTGGTGTTTTTCGTGACGGTGGTGTTGCTCGTCGGCGGACTCAAGGGCGTGCCGTTGCATCCGATGCACGTGTTCTTCGTTTCGGCGGGCTTCTTCGCCTTCCACCTGTTGTTCGCCTATCTGGTGGATCTGTTGCCGCTCTATCCGAGTTTCGCGATCGCCACGGTGATCTCGTTGGTTCTGGTGTGCGGATACCTCAGGGCCGTCGGGGGCAATACCTTGTTCAAGGTCGCCCTGCCCGCCCAACTGGCCTATCTGATTCTATTCAGCGCGTCATTTTTCTTCGACGGGCTAACGGGCATCACGCTCACCGTGTGCGGAGTCGCCACGCTTGCCTTGCTGATGGCGCTCACGGCGAAAGTGGAGTGGCGCACGCATTTCACGAAACGCGCCAAGGTCAAGCCCGCATCCGTCTGATAGGAGCGGGGCCGCTCGCCGCCAGCGTCACTTCTGCGCGGCGAGGAATTTCAGAACATCCTCGGCCTGCTTCTCGGTCGAGGCCTTCTGGTCAAGCCAGACGAGCTTGGCATCCTTGAAGAGGAAGGCTTGGCGCGAGGCAAATCCCATGGTCTTGGGCACCCCGAAGGCATCGACGACTTTGCCGTCCGGGTCGGCCAGCAGCTCGAAGGGTAGCTTGTATTTTTCCTTAAATGCTTTTTGGGCGGGCACCTTGTCGGTGCTCACGCCATAGATTCTAACACCCTTGTCAGTGAGCGCTGCGTAGGAGTCGCGGAGGCTGCACGCTTGCTTGGTGCAGCCCGGGGTGTCGGCCTTCGGATAGAAATAAACGAGCGTGTAACCCTTGGCTGCGGCTTCGGCCAGTTTCACCAGTTGGTCATCTTGGTTTTTTTGCTCCACGGCTGGCAGTGCTGCGCCGATGGCGAGTGGCTCGGCAAGGGCGCTGCTGGTAAACAGAGTGGTGGTGACGGCGGTGAGGATCTTGGCGATGCTTTTCATTGCGCCGAAGTTTACACTGGATTTTGGAATGGCAACTCCGATTTGGGTAAGCCGGTGGGCGGCGGCGAATGCCTTGTTTTAGGCCGGATTCCGAGCGGTCTGGCGCGGGGAAATTGTGTCTTGAACCCCGCCCCCGGATACAACCATGATGTCGCCAGTCCATGCCTAAAGTCGGAGCCGAGCAAGAAATCATCTACGAGGGAATCCCAGCCTCTCCGGGGATCGCCATCGCTCCGGTGCATGTGATTGCCCGTGGATTTTCCGCCCCGGAAATCTATCCGATCAGAGAAGATGAGGTCGAGCGGGAGCAAGAACGGTTCCGGCAGGCGCTTGAAATCACCAAGCGGCAATTGATCGAGCTGCAAAGCCGGTTGGAGGATCTATCAGGTGATAACGAGAGCGGGATTTTCGAAGCCCACGTGATGATCCTCGAGGATCGCTCGGTGGTGGAAAAAGTGCTGCAAGCGATTGCCCACCGGCAGCAAAATGCTGAGTATGCGTTTTATGCGATCATGCAAAATTTCCTAGAGGCGATGCGGCGCATTCCAGATCCTTATCTGCGCGAGCGGACGGCGGATATCGAAGACGTGGCGCAGCGGGTACTGCGGAATTTCAGTTTAGAAGGAGATACCCGCCCGCCGGGGCCGCAGGATCAGCATGTGTTAGTGGCTTACGATCTGGCTCCGTCGGACACCGCCTCGATAAACCGCCGCCATGTGTTAGGGTTCGCCACCGAGCAAGGCAGCGTGAACTCGCACACCGCGATCCTCGCCCGCGCCTTTGGGATTCCCGCCGTCGTCGGTCTCGACGGCGCGGTGATCGACATCATCGCGCTCACGCCCTCGATTCTCGATGGCTACACCGGCAAACTCATTCTCTATCCGACTGAGGAAACCCTCGAACGCTACCGGAGCCTGACGTTGGCCAAGGAAAAAGTCCGTAGCTCGCTCGACGCGATGCGCGGGGCGGCCACCGAGACCGTCGATGGGCGGCCTCTAACGGTCTCGGCTAACATTGAACTCGTCGATGAGTTGGCGTTGGTCAAACGCAGCGGCGCGAAGGGCATCGGTCTCTACCGGACGGAGTTTCTACTGCTCAACGGTGAGGAAATGCCGGACGAGAAACACCAAGCGGAAGTCTATACGCGGGTCGCCCGCGAAATGGCTCCGCACTCCGTGATCATCCGCACCCTGGATGCCGGCGGCGACAAGCTGCCGGTGGAGCCGCTCACCGATCCCGAGCCGAACCCGTTCCTCGGCTGGCGCGGCATCCGCGTTTCGCTGGCGCGTCCGGCGATGTTCCGCGAGCAAATCCGGGCGGTCCTGCGGGCCAGCGCCTTTGGTAAAGTGGCGGTGATGTTTCCGATGATCTCGGGTCTATCCGAAGTGCGGCGGAGCAAGGACATGGTGCGCCGCTGCATGGATGAGTTAGACAGCGAGGGCGTCGCCTTCGACCACGATCTGCCAGTCGGGATCATGATCGAGGTGCCCGCTGCGGCGATTTGCGCGGACTTGTTAGCCCCAGAGGTGGATTTCTTTTCAATCGGCACCAACGACTTGATCCAATACACAGTCGCCGCTGACCGGGTGAACCCGCACGTTGCCGATCTCTATCGGCCCACTCATCCGGCGGTTATCCGCTTGATCAAGCGCACCATCGACGCCGCCACCGACAACGGCATCTGGACCGGGATCTGCGGGGAAATGGCGGGCGACATTCGTCTAACACCGCTGCTGCTCGGCTTGGGCGTTGAGGAGCTTTCCGTGGGGCCGCAGCAGGTGCCGCGCGTGGGCCAAGCGATCCGCTCGCTCAGCCATGCGGAATGCGCGGCGATGGCGGACGAGGCGCTCCGCAGCACCCGCAGCCAAGGCATTCTCGATCTCTCGATGGCGATCGCCCGCAAGCATTACGGCGATCTGCTAGACTGAGTGGCGCAGGTGGCAGCCTGTCGATTTCGCATCCTGAGACTGCGATGAATGCATTAGGCGGGACCGCGAAAATCAGTAGGATGGCGGCATGACCACGCACCTGAAAATGAAAGTCCGCCGCGCTGGAGAGCGTGGCCATGCGAACCACGGCTGGCTTGATAGTTGGCACACCTTCTCGTTCTCCGACTACTATGATCCCGCCCACATGGGCTTCCGCTCGCTGCGCGTGATCAATGACGACAAAATTGCCGCAGGCGGTGGTTTCCCTAACCATCCGCACCGCGACATGGAGATATTTTCCTATCTGCTAGCAGGAAACTTGGCCCACCGAGACTCCATGGGAAACAGCCGCGTCCTCAAGCCCGGCGAAATCCAAATGATGCGGGCAGGCACCGGCGTGCAGCACTCTGAGTTCAATCCATCGTCCACCGAGCCAGCCCATTTACTACAAATCTGGATCACGCCAGAGACCCGCGGCCTGGAGCCGTCTTACACCGAGTGGACCCCGTCGCCCGGCCATGAGAATGACGTTAAAACCTTGGTCATTTCCCAAGATGGCCGCGAAGGCTCGGCCCGCATCGCCCAAGATGCGTCGATCTATCTGCTAAAACTTCTACCCGGAAACCAAGCGCAGCACACGCTAACAGCCGACCGCGGGATGTGGCTCCACATCGCCAAGGGATCTATCAGCGTCAACGGCATCGAGCTGATCGCCGGAGATGCGGTCTCGCTTGAAGAGCCCGGGGAAATTAAAATCAGCGCCACCGCCGGGGCCTCCGAGGCGATTCTCTTTGACCTCAAATAAATCCGCGTAACTTCTCCAACCTTCCAAACCAAACATTATGTCTGATCCACTCTTCCAGCCGCTCCATGCCGGAGCGTTCACCTTCCCGAACCGCATGGTCATGGCACCACTCACTCGTTGCCGGGCATCGGCCGGGCGGGTGCCCAATGCCATGATGGCCGAATACTATGTCCAGCGCAGCGCGTTCGGCATGATCCTAACTGAAGCCACCTCGATCTCGCCGCAGGGCGTCGGCTATCCTAACACCCCAGGCATCTGGTCCGACGGACAAGTGGAAGGATGGAAGCTCGTCACTCACGCCGTCCACCAAGCGGGTTGCCAAATCCTACTCCAGCTCTGGCACGTCGGACGGATTTCCGATCCCGTCTATCTGGATGGCGAGCTTCCCGTCGCCCCCAGCGCGATCGCGCCGGCAGGACATGTTAGCCAGATCCGCCCGTTGAAAGACTTTGTCACGCCGCGCGCTTTAGACATCACGGAAATCCCCGGAATCGTCGCGGACTACCGCCGCGCGGCTGAGAATGCCAAGGCCGCAGGATTCGACGGGGTCGAGATTCACGGCGCTAATGGTTACTTGATCGATCAGTTCCTCCAAGACTCTTCGAACAAGCGAACTGACGACTACGGTGGCCCAATCGAAAACCGTGCACGCTTGCTGTTGGAAGTCACTGATGCCGTCATCTCCGTCTGGGGCGCGGACCGCGTGGGTGTCCATCTAGCACCTCGCGGCGATGCTCACGATGTGGGGGATTCCGATATTTCCTCGGTGTTTCACTATGCCGCCCGTGAGCTTGGAAAACGCAAGATCGCATTCATCTGTGCCCGCGAATCCTATGATAAGCCGGCGCTCGGGCCATCGCTCAAGCAAACATTCGGCGGCATTTACATCGCTAACGAAAGCTTCACCGCCGACGCCGCGCGAGAGGCGATCCGCGCGGGCACTGCCGACGCCGTGGCTTTCGGGAAACCCGCCATTGCCAATCCCGACCTCGTCGAGCGCTTCCGCACCGGGGCACCGCTCAACGCGCCTGAGCCATCCACTTTTTATGGCGATGGCCCTCACGGCTACACCGACTATCCATTTCTCGAAACCGCAACTGTCTAACTACCCATGAGCACACCACGCATCCTCGTCTTCGGCGGCAGCCTCCGCGCCGAATCCTACAACCAAAAACTCGCCACCATCGCCGCCGCAGCAGTGCGCGAGGCGGGGGGCGATGTCACCCTGATCTCGCTCCGTGATTTCCGGCTGCCGCTCTTCGATCAAGACCTCGAAGACGCCGAAGGAAAATCCGAAGCCGCGAAAGAGCTGAAGAAGTTGTTCCTGAATGCGGAGGGTTTCATCATCGCCTCGCCGGAATATAACAGCGGCATCACCGCCGCATTGAAGAACGCGATCGACTGGGTTTCCC
>JAYTEI010000442.1:0-5185 GCA_043735445.1 Akkermansiaceae bacterium
ACCAACTCTTTAGGCCCGCGAATGTCTTCGGTGCTATCCGGCGGCTGGGCTGCTAGATGGCCTGCCAGCGCTAAGATGGCGATGAGGAATATGGCTCCGGGCAGGATGCCCGGGCCACAGTGGCGCGGGCATCCTGCCCGCTGCCGGTCAGTTTGATTCCATGAAAACATCATTTAACCGGTTCGTTGGCGGCGGCTGCGGAAAAAGCCCATCAGCGCGGGCATCCAATTTTCGCCATTGGAAAATTGCAATAGATCCACGCCGAGTGAGCGGATGCGCGCAGCCGTTAGTTCGCGGCGCTGGCGGGATTGTTTCTCGAAGGCTTCTCTAACTTTCGCGCTGCCGGTGTCGATCTCGACGACTTGCCCGCTCTCTGCATCCTCAATACAGATCCGGCCGACATCTGGCAGCGATTCCTCACGCGGATCGGTTACGGAAACGGCGATGACATCGTGGCGGCGGTTAGTGACTTGCAGTTTGTTGCGCAGCAGGTTCAAGCGCGTTGCAAATGGCGCACCGAGGCAAAAATCTGAGACGAGAAATATAACTGACTTCCGGTGGATCACTTGGTTAGCGAAGTCCAAAGCTTTTGCGATATCAGTGCCGCGTTGCTCGGGTTGAAAGTAGAGCGTCTCGCGGATCAACCGCATGATATGCATCCGGCCTTTGCCCGGTGGAATGTATAACTCGACCGCGTCGCTGAACAGGATCAGTCCGACTTTATCGCGGTTACGGATCGCGGATGCGGCAAGCACGCCTGCGGCTTCGGCAGCGAGTTCGCGCTTGGAATCGACGACCGATCCGAAGTCCGAAGAAGCGCTGACATCGATCATCAAAAGAATGGTTAGTTCGCGCTCTTCGGTGAAGAGTTTAACATGCGCCTCGCCGGTGCGAGCGGTGACATTCCAGTCGATGGTCCGCACGTCGTCGCCCGGGACATAATTGCGCACGCGGTCGAAGTCCATGCCGCGGCCTTTAAAAACGCTGGCGTAACGACCTGCTAGCGAGTCATCGACGAGTCGGTTCGTGCGGACTTCCATCCGCCGCACGCGACCGAGAATCTCAGCGGCTCGAGTCTCGTCCTGAATGCTGATAGGCGTGGCGGCTTTAGGTTTGATCATAAGATGGACTCATTTGGAGTATCTTTAACCGCAGATGAACGCAGATGGACATAGATAGGAGAAGAAGTATTGCGGGACAGATCTTCTATCATTTCTTCCTTAACGTTTATCTGCGTTCATCTGTGGTTCAATTCCTTCATTCCACCGCATCATGGCACCGGCAACTCATCGAGGATGCGAGTGATGATTTGCTCGCTGTTTAACCCTTCCGCCTCCGCCTCGTAGGTGACGGTGACGCGGTGGCGCATGACGTCCATGGCTACGTTTTTCACATCGTGCGGAGTGACATAAGCACGGCCGTTAAGGAATGCATGGGCGCGACTGGCAAGCGCGAGATTGATGGTAGCACGGGGCGAGGCACCCACGCGGATGAGTGGCGCGATGTGGACACCGTATTCGTCAGGCCGCCGGGTGGCATGGACTAAGCGAACGATATAGCGTTTCACTTTTTCATCGAGATAAAGACTGTTCACCACCGTGCGCGCTTGTTGGATAGCTTCGAGACTCACAATCGGCTGCGGCACTGGCATATCTTCAGTGGTTCCGGCGAGATCGAGCACGCGGAGTTCCTCTTCCTCAGTCGGGTAATCCATAACTACCTTCATCATGAATCGATCGAGCTGCGCCTCGGGCAGCGGGTAGGTTCCTTCCTGCTCTAACGGGTTTTGGGTGGCGAGAACGAAGAACGGCGAGGGCAGCGGGAACGTCTGCTCACCGATGGTGACTTGCTTTTCCTGCATCGCCTCTAGCAGCGCACTCTGCACCTTGGCAGGAGCGCGGTTGATCTCATCGGCAAGGATGAAATTCGCAAAAACAGGACCGTGTTTCACCCGGAATCGTGCTTCCCGTGGGTCGTAAATTTCCGTGCCCACGATGTCGGCCGGCAGCATGTCTGGGGTGAACTGGATGCGGTTGAACTTGGCGTTCACCAGCGAGGCGAGGGTCTTAAGCGCAAGCGTTTTTGCGAGCCCAGGGACGCCTTCTAACAGGATGTGACCTTTCACCATCAGGGAAATTAACAGGCGATCCACCAAGTCGCTTTGGCCGATGAGATAGCGCCCGATTTCACTGCGGAGCGGGTGAATCCAGTGCGATGCCTCGCGGACGAGCACTTCGGCGTCGGCCGGGTTCACGATCGGTGGGGATTGGTTTTCCGTGTCAAATGTCATGGTTCGATAGCGTTGTTTCTGGAGGGGTCGGAGGCGGTGAAAATGGCGACGCCTACCTAGCGGCGTAATGCCCGAGGCTCGTCTAAAATCCCGCGCGTGGCGTCTCCACGGCGGGAGCTTGCCCGCCAGATCCACCGCATCCAAGCGCCAACTGCTACTCTCTTACCAAGCTCGCGAATAAGGGCCGCCACGTCGGCCAATCGTGATCGCCAGTGATTCACTCCTGCGCGGACGGCTTAAGAAACTCTACGGCAAACAGCCGTCCCGACGAGGCGAGCCGGTCTTCCCGCCCGCATCCCAGTGAGACTTGCGGACGATTGCCCCGCTCTAACAAGTTCCGCCACAGGCCTAGCCAGAGCTTCCTCCTGAGATCTTTCTTTGCGACGGGACCCGGCTGCCATTTTTTTAATCCGCCCGCTGTTTGGATTTCCTTCAGCACCTCGTCCTCACCGAGGAAGGGCGAAATTACGATAATCTCAGCCACCTCACGCGGGTATTCCATGTCGTAAATCAACGCGCCGAGGCCACCCATCGAGACGCCGACGAGCCGCACTCTCGTCACCCCTGAGCGGCGGGCAGGGGCGATGACGTCATCCGTGCAAGCGGCGGGTGATGCTACGGTTCTTGTAGTATCCGAGGTGCAAGTCGGGCGCGACTAGCCGTGCGTTAGGCCAGCGTTTGCGGGCGATTTCGAAAAATCCCTCGCACTCGAATTCCGCCACCCGGCTCCAGCGGCCAAGTATAAACACAATCAACTCGGTGCCCTCTGGGTTCCCGTTAGCAAGTGTCGGCACCGGCGTGGCCCGTGGCAGCAGACCGCAGGAGGGAACCAGGGCGAAAAGACGATTCATCCCGCGAAGATGGGCATGAGCGGGCGGCAGGCACGGAATAGTTTCCAGATTCCGCCGGGTGACGGAAAGGTCACCTATGCCCACCGTATCGTTCTCCGAGATTGGCCCGGCGCTTGCTTAGAATGTGGCCAGTAGGATGGCCACACCGGCAGCCCGCTCCATTTCCTCCACCATGAATCGTTTGCGCGTCCTCAAGCTCGGCTGGGAATTTCCTCCGCTCATCAATGGCGGCCTTGGCATCGCCTGCCTCGGTCTCTCGCCGGCGCTCGCGAAACATATCAACGATCTCCTAACCGACGCCGCTCACAGGGCGCGGGTGATCGAGCACACCATTGCGGCCTCCATTTGGGACACCGCCGCCAAAGTCATGAAGATTTATGATGAACTGGGCAGCTAGTTCACGTTAAACCTGTTCTCCCACAAACCCAATGCCAGACGTTTGCTTATATTTCCAAGTCCATCAGCCTAACCGGTTGTTATCGTACGACTTTTTCCGGATCGGCGAAAACGCGGTCTATGAAGACGAGGCGATGAATCTCGAGATCCTCAACAAAGTCGCGGAGAAATGCTACCTCCCCGCTAACCGCATGTTCCAGCGGCTGGTTGAGGAAAACGACGGGCGCTTCCGGATGGCCCTTTCTATCAGCGGCATGGTCATCGAGCAAATGGAGCGCTACCGCCCGGATGTGCTGGAGTCCTTTCAACAACTCGTCGCGACCGGCAGCGTCGAGCTGCTGGCAGAGACATACTATCACTCACTCGCGTTCGTCCATTCCAACAAAGAGTTCGAGCGCCAAGTCGAGTTACATTTACAAAAACTCGAAGACGTCTTCCACGTCCGCCCGCGGGTGTTCCGCAACACTGAGCTTATCTATAACAATGCCATCGCCGCCAAGGCTGAGACCATGGGCTTCGACGGCATCATCGCCGAGGGCGTGGAGCGCAACCTCAATGGTCGCTCACCGAACTTCCTCTACCGCGCACCGACCACCGCCCGCATCAAGACGCTGCTGCGAAACACCCCACTCTCCGACGATCTTGGCTTCCGTTTCTCCGACCCTAACTGGCCCGGCTATCCTCTAACTTCGGAAAAATTTGCCGACTGGATCGCCGGTTGCGCAGGCGACGTGGTGAACCTTTGCATGGACTATGAAACCATCGGCGAGCATCACTGGGACGACACGGGTATCTATAACTTCTGGCAAGCCATTCCCGCCGCACTCATCGAAGCCGGCCTGCAATGGGTCACACCCACCGAGGCCGTCGAACTCTATCGCGCCGCGCAAGAGTATCACAGCGACGACATCACCTCGTGGGCCGATACCGAGCGCGATCTATCCGCCTGGATGGGCAATGTCATGCAGCAAGAAGCCATCGCCAAAGTCCACCATCTGGAACAGGAAATTCTCGCGGTGAACGATCCCGAACTAACCGATACCTGGGCGAAAATGCAAACCTCGGACCACTTCTATTGGATGTCCACCAAAGGCGGTCCCGACGGCAGTGTGCATCAATATTTCACGCCCTATCCAAGTCCCTATGATGCCTACAACTATTTCATGAACGTCCTCGCCGACCTCCAAATCCGCCTCCGCCGCGCTCAAGAACGAAAGGCCATCTCCTAACGGACCGCGAAATTTATTTCGCCTGCATCCTCAGCCTCCATCTCACCTACATCGTTTCCATATCCCCACCCGCTGCCTACCTCTCGCTAAACTTCCCACCTCTCACAGCAAGATGTCGGTTCATTTATTGAGACGCATGACGTGATCCGATCTAATGACATCATCCCAGAAATGAGAACGAGCGTTTGACTAAGACCTCTTTATTTCCCTTTAGCGCTCTCCGTCGAGGGTGCGGTCCAATTCGGGACAGTGATAGCTGAACACCGTGTCGAAACCGAAGATGCCGTATCTGACCTTTGGCGTCGCATTCGTTCAAGGGTGAATTCTCCGGTCTATCAGCACTAAAATCATACTCACAAAAAAGGTTCCCGCGAGAAAGAACGCACAAACAGGGCTTAAAATAAATAAATGAATCAGAG
>JAYTEI010000443.1:0-5172 GCA_043735445.1 Akkermansiaceae bacterium
CCATCTGTGGTTCAATTCTGAAATGCGGTTGCGTTGATCACCGCCAAAGGATCGAATCGACACGGGTTCGGGAAATCCTGCATCGCGGAAATGCAGCCCTGCTCATTCTCCAGCGCGTTCTTCTACAGCGTGCAAACTCTCTCCACCGTCGGCTTCGGCCATCTCTATCCGGCGACTTTCTACGGCGCTGTTATCACCACCCTCGAGATCACCGTAGGCCTGTTTTCCACCGCTGTGGTCACCGGCCTGATCTTCGTGCGCTTTTCCCGCCCGGTTGCCCGCCTGCTGTTCAGTGAAACCATGGTGATTTCCAACGTCAGCGGGAAACCGACTTTGCAATTCCGCGTCGCAAACCTGCACCACCAGCCGATGGTCGAGGCGGAGTTCCGGCTTATGATGATCCGCAAGGAACGCATCGACGACGTCATCCAAGCCCCCGTCCAGAGCCAAGCCGGCTACCTCTGGAGCGACGTCCATTTCGGCCACCGCTTCGTCGAGAACTTCAGTGAGCACGACGACGGCACGCTCGCAGTGGACTACGGCCGCATCCACGAAACCGAGCCGGTGCCGGGTGAAAGCTAATCGAGCCGCTCCGATTTCTTCAGACAGGCAGTACGGTGATCCGGTATTCGGCGGCGATCCCGTCTCGGGTGGCAAAGGTTAGGGACTCCTCCATGCACTGGGCGATCAACGCGCGATCAAACGGGTCGCCATGAAACGGCGGCAGCGAGATGGCGGCGATGGCATGGGCGCTAGTGAACGGGAGCTCCTCGATGCCGTCCTCCGCCATTCTCTGCGGGAAGTCGGAGGGGAGTAGGAGTTTGCCCTTTGAAACCTTCAATCCCAGCTCCCAAGTGGAGACGGCACTGAGAAAAACCGTGTTTTTCGGGTTGCGGATGGCGTCTCTCGCCTTGGGATGGATTTTTTCAGGGTCGTCCATCCACCAGAGAGCGGTGTGGGAGTCGAGGAGGATTCTCATGGATGATCGCTTGTTGATTCGGGTTCCAGTGTTGCTCCGGTCATCGTGGCGATGAGTTCCTTATCCGGTTCCCAGCAGTCGGAGGATTCCTGGATCTGACCACGGAAAAAACCGCCTTTCCGGGGCGGCTGCCCGATGACGTAGGGAACGAGCCTTGCCATCGGCTTTCCGGCCTTCGCAATGACAATTTCCTTTCCCGAGGCCGCCAACTCGACCAGGCGCGACAGATGGGTTTTCGCTTCCTGAATGTTGTGCACGGAAAAACTTGGTCTGGTCTGGTCTGGTTGTAAAGTTCGCACTTTTGGTTAATAGCACCGGGGAAAGGGGTGCCAGTTAGGGGGGGGATTCCCTCTCGCTCACCCGCCTTCCCAGCGGAGCGTGCGCTTGTTTTCAGAAATCGGCTTGGACTTCTTTGGTGGCGGATTCCTCGGTGAACGGCGGAATCGACGGGCGGGATTCATGGTGGTGCGGGGAGTGGAGAAACAAGTGCCTCACACCCCGCCCGCACCGCCGCCACATGCGCGGCGACCCGCTGCTCTAACGGCGCGTGGCTTGGGGTCTCGAAAGTGAAGGAAACCGGGCAGCCTTTTTTCGCCAGATAGATTGCTTCCGGCCAGCCTTCTGGCAGGTCGGGCTCGGCGGCATGATAGATCCAGCCGGGTTCGCGGGCATCATGGCCGTCGATCAGCGGTCCCGGCTCCGGCTGGAACCACGGGCTGACGGCGTCGAGGATCTGCCTCGCCCGTGCGGGCTGGTCCTCGTGCAGGTTGATTTCATAAAAATAGAAGCCCGCCGTTTCCCAATCTTCGTGCAGGGAAATAAATAAGTCTGGCGTGGCCAGTGCATCAAGCCACGCCACGTGGGCGACGACTTCTGGCGTGCCGCGCAGCCAGTAGTCGCGGTTCAGGTCCACGCCGCAGGCATTACCGCGGGTGGCGGCTGATAGACCCGCTGGATTGAGTGCGGGACACAGCGACCAATGGCAATCTGCCGCGAAAAACCCCGTGCGCAGCAGCTCTAACACCGCGAGTGGTCCCGCCGGCTCATCGCCATGAATGCCAGCCGATAGATAAACGCGCGGCCCATTTCCCGCACGTTCCCAAGCGACCAGCGGCCCGCCAGCCAGCTCGGCTAACAACGTCGCCGTGAATCCAGCCGCCTCGGCGGCTTCACAGAATGACGTATGGAAATTTGGAAAGTCGAACGCGCCGCTCATCGCCGGGATCATGCAAACGTTCCGCGCATTTGAAAAGTCCAGCATCAGGAGGCCCCCACTCCTGTGGCGCGGGCGGAAAGATCAGCCACTACGGCTCGAACTGGAAGTCTCACTCCACGGCGTGACATCGCCGATCTGAAGTTCCCTGGAAACGACGGCGGGGCGGGGACGATGCACTTTGATTGGCATCTGGTATGGCTACCGGTGGCTCAGGCTAGATCGGAACAAGATTCGCTCGATATCTTCCGGAAATGGTTGGCACGCATGTTGATCATCCGTCCCTATCCCTTGAAAACATTGTAACCCAGCTCCGCAAGCATCCGGCTGCGACGCTTTTCATACTCGGTTAGGCCAGTCCATTGGTGGATGACGAGCACCGCCGGACGCTTGCCGGACACCGCATCATCGTAAACGTGGAAGCCTTCGAGCGTCGCACCGGCTTGCTGATAGATGACAGCTTTTTCGACCAGCGCCGCGGACGCACCGGTGACGAGACAAGTGGCGAGGAGCAGCGCATTGAGGATTTTCATGAGCCGCAGCAAAGCCCCGGAACTCTGCCCCGTCAAACCGGGAAACACCCCATGCAACAATGCCGGATGAGCGTTGACGGGGTGGAATTTTTGTTCATGCTCCCGCCCTACTCCGTTTCAGGAACCCCCAACTTATCTATCAAATGACCCTCATTCGTCGTCTCCTCACGCTCGCCTTCGCGGCGTCGTTCGCCACCTCGGCCGTCGCCCAGGAAGGCAAGCTCAACATCGCCACGGTCGATATGCAGGAGCTTTTCAAGCACTACTACCACACCAACGAGGCGCAAAAGCAGATCAACGTGGAGCGCGCCCGGATCAACAAAGACAACAACGAGCGCTCACAAAAAATCCGCGACCTAGCAGACAGCCTCGCGAAAAAGCAAAAGCAGCTCGAAGACCCTTCGCTCAACGACTCGAAGAAGCAATCGCTCTACAAAGAATGGCAAGCGGAGCAGCAAGAAGGCATCGCCCTGGACCGCGAGCGCCGCGAATTTCTCCAACGCAAAAACCAGCAGCTCAACGAGAAAATGGTCCAGCGGATGAAGGGCATCCTCGAGGAAATCCGCAAGCTGGTGGAAGAAAAAGCCAAGCTCGATAACTACGACTACGTCTTCGACAAGTCCGGTCTCAGCACCTCGCAAGTCCCCTTCCTGCTCTACACCAAGGACGCCACGGACATCACCTCCGCCTTGCTCAAGGATCTCAACAAGGACGCGCCTCCCGGCTCGCTGCCTACCGAAGACGATCTGAAACAAGAAGTCCCGGACCTCTCCACCCCTCCTGCCAGCGGCAAAGAGAACTAATCCACTCCCGAGTTGGCATTCGCCCTCAATCTTTCCGAGCTCGCCCGTTGGGTCGATGGTGACATCGTCCGGGGCGGGCTCGATTTATCTCTAACGGGTATGGCCGCGCTCGACGCCGCCGGTCCGCACGACGTGAGTTTTCTGGGAAACTTGAAATACCACAGCCAGTTTCTCCAATCGCGCGCCGCCGCCGTGCTCGTCCCGCGCGGAGTGACAGACGGGCCGGAAGGAGCCGCACTGGTCGCTGTGGACAATCCCTCGCTGGCCTTCGCCGTGGTCGTCCGCCACTTCGCCGCTGCGACCCGCAAATTTGCCCCCGGCATCCACCCACGGGCATTCGTGGATCCCACCGCGGTGCTCGATCCCACGACCGTGCGAGTCAGCGCCGGCGCAGTGGTGATGGCCGGTGCCTGCGTCGGCGACGGCTCGGACCTCGGCCCGAACTGCGTGATTTCAGACGATGTCGTCATCGGCAAAGACTGCCGGATCATGGCCAACGTCACGATCCGCGAGCGCTGCGTGCTCGGCGACCGCGTGATTCTCCAACCCGGTGTGGTCATCGGCTCGGACGGTTACGGCTATGAATTTTCCGCAGGCCGCCACGTCAAGCTCGACCAAGTCGGCATCGTGGAAATCGGCGACGATGTCGAAATCGGTGCCAACACCACCATCGACCGCGCCCGCTTCGGCAAGACCAGCGTCGGCGAAGGTTGCAAGATCGACAACCTAGTCCAGGTCGGCCACAACGTCACTCTCGGCAAGCACTGCTTGATCGTCGCCCAAACCGGGATTTCTGGCAGCTCCCGCCTCGGCGATTATGTGACGGTGGCCGGCCAAGCGGGCATCGCCGGCCATGTGACCATCGGCTCGCGGGCGCAGTTAGGAGCCCGCAGCGGAGTCACCAGCAACCTAGCAGGAGACGCCATCTACTCCGGCAAACCCGCCCAGCCGATCCGCGATGAAATGAAAATGCTGGCCCATGTCCGCCGCCTTCCCAAACTTATCGAGCGGGTGAAAGCCCTCGAAGCAGCGCTGCAAATTTCCCAGAAGAGCCAGTGAGGCTCTTTCTCGACTAATAACACCGGAGCTTACCTGGCTCCAGAGTGCGCGCTGCTCTGCTCGCGCCCATGGCGGCTCCAGCTCTGATGGATGCGATGCGGAGTTCTTCCTCTTGGCGGGACAAGGACTAGCAGACGTATTGCCCCTTGGGATTTTCCGGCTTGGCTCCAATGCCTTTAAGGATTCATCGGCCGCAGCAGCTTGTTTCTCCTAACCCCAAAGGTGTTGAGTCCTCCAGCCCGGGGTTGCCGTCCACGGCTACCCCGGGGAGAGAGTCATTCATGTCATGAACTCCAACGGAGTTCCGGCATGGGTCGGGTCGGTGGATGAAATGAGGGGACGACCCGCCCGCCCACAAACACCGTGCTCTCCGAATATGACGAAGTGCTCAAACGGGAATGTCCGGCATCGAGCAAATCGAAGCCGAGCAGGGACGGATCGGGGATGAGGACTGATAAGAACTGGGGGCTTGATCTTGAACCCTCTGAAGTTTAATCTCCCGTCATGTTGGCAAAGGAGCAAATTTCCCGGATGACATCCAACGAGCGCGTGGAAACCATGGAGCTTCTGTGGGAATCATTCGCC
>JAYTEI010000444.1:0-11154 GCA_043735445.1 Akkermansiaceae bacterium
TGCCGTGGCGAGCTAATGTTTGCCTATTGAAATGTAGTAAAATCACTTACCGGAATCTGAGTGCTTGCCATTCCGACAGGGGACCAGAATTCTAAGTCGCCGTCTCGTGCGAAGGTCGTTTTCAAACCCATCAGTTAGGATCCCAGCCGATGAAGGATTCAATGTTTCATTCCCGCCCGCCCGTCGATGCGCGGGCTGTGGGAGCCGCCGAGCCAATGAGGATTTCCGAGGGCACTCTTACTGCGGAAAGCTCGCTCACCCCCGTCGTCGGTTTGGGCGGCTCCACAGGTAGTCTTGATGCATTGCAACGGTTCCTTCAACGGACTCCAGTAAATACGGGCTTGGCCTTCGTGGTGGTTGTCCATCTGTCCGCAGAGCATGAAAGCGTCATGGCGGAAATCCTCCAGCGGAGCACAACGATGCCGCTCGCCCAGGTAACTGATCCGGTTAGAACTCTGCCAAATCACGTCTATGTCATTCCGCCGGGGAAATGCTTGTCCACCTCAAGCGGGCTGCTCACGGTCATCAAGTTGGCTCCTCACAAGGGCACGCACGTCACCGTAGATTGTTTTTTCCGCCTGTTAGCTGAATCCCACGGCACGGCGGCGGTGGCGATTCTGCTATCGGGTCGCAAAGGCGATGGCGCGGCAGGGGTGAAAAGCATCAAGGAGCATGGCGGGCTGACGATTGCCCAAGACCCGGCGGAGGCCGAGCAACCCGGCATGCCACAGGCCGCCATCGAGACCGGCATGGTCGATTGGATTCTAACGGTGGATCAAATGCCGACTCGTTTGATCGAGTATCACAACCACGGAAAAAAACTTCATCTAGCGGGACCGGATGTCACCGACAACTCGCTTGGGGAAACACTGGACGATGAGCCGGACGAGCGGGCCTTGCGCTAGCTTCTAAAGCTCATCGAACGGATATCCCCACCAGCGGTGGGGATAAATTGGGATCATCAGATTGTGCATCTATCAGCCAGCGCGGAGAAGTATCTCCAGTTCGGTAGCGGTGAACCATCCATGGAATTGCTGCGAGTCATCCATCCCCAACTGAAGGCGCGGCTAGAGGTCGCGCTTTTAAGGGCCGCTAAATCGAAGGCGTCTGTGGAAATTCATGACATCGCGTGGCAATCAGATGGCATAACTCGGCTCGTGATCTATCGCTGATACCCGCCGATGATCTTGGACTCGATTCTACAATCATTCTTTTCCATGAGAAACACGCATCTAACGGTTATGTCGCGATTTCACCGCGTCTCGAAGCCCTGCCGGATTCACAAGTCGTGCTGCATCTTCAGGAAAAGTTGGATCAGATGAAAGCGGGCTGGCGGGAATCCGTCGAACAACACCAAGCGTCCGCCCAAGAGTTGAGCGCCTTTAATGAAGAGCTGCAGGCCATGAATGAGGAATTGCGTTCCACAACCGAGGAACTTGAGATCCGTCGTGAGGAACTCCAATCCACCAATGAAGAAATTGTAACCATCAATCAGGAACTAAAGATCAATGTTGACGAGCTGAGCCAATCCAACAGCGACCTCCAGAATCTAATGGCCTCCAGCCAGATTGCGACCATCTTTCTCGACTTGAAATTACGAATTAAACGTTTCACCCCCACCGCGACGGATTTGTTCAGTTTCATTTCCACAGATATCGGGCGGCCATTTTCAGACCTGAGCCATCGCTTCGATTACCCGGCGATCAACCGCGATACTGAGGAAGTGTTAGCGGGGCATTGCTCTTGGAGAGAGAAGTCCGCAACCTCGACGGACGCTGGTACTTGGCCCGGATGTTTCCCTATCTCAATACCGCCGACCAGTGCGCCGGGGTAGTGATCACCTGCGTGGACATCACCGAACGCAAAGGCTCAGAAAGTGTCATGAGATTGTTATCGTCCATCGTCGAGTCTTCTAATGATGCAATCATCAGCTTCACCATGGAGGGCAACATCGTCAGTTGGAACCGCAGTGCCGAGCGGGTGTTCGGCTACACCGCAGAGAAAATTATCGGATGCCCGCTGGCAGTTCTAACCCCCTCAGACAAACTTTCGGAAAAGGCGGAATTGTTTAACAAATTGCGCCGCGGAGAATCCATCGACCAGTATGAAACGGTGCTCTTCTGCAAAGACAGGCAGCGGATAGATATCTCAATTTCTGCCTCGACCTTGAGCAGCGGGGCAGGGGATTTCAAAGGAGTCACGGCAATCATCCAAGACATCACCATCAGGAAAAAAGCCCTTGCGGACCTGCAACTTGCGACTGAGGAGTTGGAGGAAAAAGTCGAATCGCGCACCGCCGAACTGCGCACGAGAGTGGAGCAACTCGCCCAGATGGCCTCAGAATTGACTCAGACCGAGCAACGCGAGCGCAAACGCATGCCACATGTCCTGCATGATCAATTGCAACAAATCTTGGTCGCCGCAAAAATGAGAATTGAATCACTCGACCCGACCCAGCCTGAGCAATGGGAATCTGCTATCAATGAGGTGGTGGCGCTGGTGGATGAAGCACTCGCCAATTCCCGTTCGCTGGCCGTGGAGCTGTCGCCACCGTTGTTAGTCGATGGCCTTGCGAGAGCCTTGGAGTGGCTGTGCGGATCTTGGTTCAAGGAAAAGATTCACTTGAATGTGGAGGTGGCAGTGGACCCATCCATCGACGCCCAACAAGAAGACATGCAGACCTTGGTTTTCCTAACGGTGAAGGAACTTCTGTTCAACGTCGTCAAGCACTCGTCGGCGAAAGAAGCCTTCGTGGAACTCGCCGTCCATGATTCCGGGAGGCTGCGGGTAACAGTCCGGGACGGCGGCCAAGGATTCGATCCTAGAAAACTGGGAACGGTTCTCGACACCGGTTCCGGCTTTGGCCTCAATAGCCTAAACGAACGCCTTCTGTTGCTGGGCGGTAGCTTGGATATCCTCAGTCGTCCCGGCTTCGGAGTTGAAGCGATCATTCTCGCCCCCATGAAATTAACCCATTAAACCCACTACCATGAAACAAATCTATCTGGTTGATGATCATCCGATGCTCCTTGAAGGACTGGTCCGTCTCATCGGTCACAAAGAGGATTGGCAAGTATGTGGCCAGGCCGTCAAAGCGTGCGAAGCGATCGAAGCGATTCAATTGCATTCTCCCGATCTGGTGATGATGGATATCACTCTCCCGGACAAGAGCGGGATCGAAGTGATCAAAGACCTACAATCTCTAACTCCCGGACTCAAGATTCTGGTGTTCTCGATGCATGATGAAATGCTCTATGCACAGCGAGCGATCCGCGCAGGCGCGAAGGGATACATCATGAAAGGCGCGGCCACCGGGAAGTTGATGGAAGCAATCGACCGCGTGATGGCGGGGGAAATTTATTTGAGCTCCCGGGTTTCTAACCAAATCCTTAAAGGTCTGTCCGGCAAACGCCTGCCCGAGCAGTTCGGGTTGGAGCGGCTCACCGACCGTGAATTGGAAGTTTTCGAACTCCTCGGCCACGGCAAATCCACCGGTCAGATTTCTGACTTGCTTCACATCAGTCCAAAGACCGTGGACGCCCACCGCTTCAATTTGAAAACAAAGTTGGTATTGCCAGATGCTCAAGCATTGATGCGTCAAGCAATACTGTGGGTGGAATTTGGTGGCAAGACCCACGAGGATTGAGTCATTCTGTTAGGTGGCGGTGGAATGAAAGGGCCGTGCCCATTTCCATGCACGATGGTGCAGTTATTTGCAATGTAACTCCCTGCCGAGCGGTGGCTGACCGGGAGACTCACCGTTGAAAATAACCGGGTTGGCATATCGGTGGGTGCGTGGCACGAGGCTTGCGATAGCTCAGCTCCGAAACCGGTTCGCGAAGTTCCCTCGGACTTTGAGATCCCTAACCACAAACAACACATCATTATGAAACTAACATCATCCATCGGAGCAGGCTTAATTGCCATTGCTCTAACCACCGCAGCACAGGCTGCATTCATCAGCGGGAATGTTAACTTCCTAGGAGGCGCTGTTCTCCAAGATTCAGGTGGCGCTACCACCACCACTCTATCAAGTGCCGCAGGCGTTAAATCTTGGGTGGCCCCTCGGGTTTTGGATGGCTCCGGCTCATTTGCCGGGCTGGTGGCTAACACCCCAGTCACGTTCACGGCTCCTTGGGTTTTTAATCCTTCAACTGCGGTGACCCCACTCTGGTCGGTTGGTGGATTTACCTTCAATCTTGCCTCTTCATTCATCGCGGTGCAAACGACTGGCTTCCTGTCTATCGGCGGAACTGGCACTGTAAGCGGCCCGGGATTTGAAGCCACACCCGGCACTTGGTTCTTCTCCACCCAAGGAAATGCGTCTGATGACCAAACATTTAGTTGGTCATCTTCCATCGGGGCGAATGCTTCCCGCGTCCCAGAGGGAGGCAAGACACTTGCCTTGCTTGGCACTGCTTTGTTAGGCCTACAAGGAATGCGCCGCAAGCTCCGCTTGCTGTGATCCGTAAGCACTAACGATGGCGAAAGCCATCCATACCTCCTCCCCCCAAACGCCCCCCCCAACGATCAACCGGGCAGAGACTTACCTGCCCGGTTGATGGTTTTTCTAAGGAATTAATTTGATTCTATATAATTTAGATCCGCCCCCCAACCTTTACTACAATTGCCATGAAATCTTTAATACCAAAATTCTTCTTCCTCACATGGTGCATCGCAATGACTGCGAGTTTGTATGGAACCAATCTGCGCTTCAGCGTGCTTGGAACTTCCAGCAACCAGCGCCTCGGGACTTCCATCGTGGCGATGGGAGACTTGAATGGTGACGGCTACCCCGATCTAGCAGTCGGAGATTCTGGCTATTCCGTAATCGGGAGTGCCTCCACTTATACAGGTTCGGGACAAGTCTTGGTCATCAGTGGCAAGAACGGTTCTTCACTTTTCACGCTGCAAGGCGCTCCTGCAAATGACCAAGCATTCGGCACTTCATTGGCTGCAATCCGCGCTGATGGTGATAGTAAGTTAGACATCGTAGTCGGAGCACCCGGTGGCAACGGCGCTGTCTGGATTTACTCAGGCGCGAACGGCTCCTTGCTGCGGACCGTCGCAAGTCCGCTGCCCACTGTAGGTTCTTCATTCGGAATCTCGCTGGCCAGTGCCGGCGATCATAACGCTGACGGCGTGACAGATCTGTTTGTAGGCGCTCCTGGTGCCACCATGCCGGACGGCCGCGTGGTTATCATTTCTGGCGCAACGGGTGCTGTAATTATGCAACTGGGTGTCGGCGTCGCTAATACCGGATTCGGCACCTCGGTTGCGTCCATCCCCGATCAGAATAGCGATGGCAGGGCTGAGTTAGTCGTCGGCTCGCCAAATTTTTCTTCCGGTCTCGGCCGCGTGCAAATTCTTGTTAGCTCAAATGGAATCCAGCTTGCCGAGTACGCTGGGACTATTCCCGGTGCCCGCTTGGGTTCCCGCGTCGGCATCACCGATGATCGCAATGGCGATGGGAAACCTGATTTAATTGCAGGTTCCGGCTCGGGCGGTAGTGCCTACCTGCTTTCCGGCGCTTCGCTAGATATCATCACCGATCTCAGTTTGGCCGGCGCGGCGGCGGATCTTCCAGTCGTGCCTGGCGGAAGCCTAGACATCGACGGAGATGGCGCTACTGAACTCCTCGTCGGCTATCCCGGTGCGTTACCGCTTGCTAAATTCTCGGTGATTCCGGCGCCTGTTAGCCAGCCAGCCGTGTATGATGCTTCAGTCGCTAACAGCGGCTTGGGCCTCGCAATCACAGTCATTCCCGATTTTGGGTTTGCGGTGGGTGAACCGTTGCGGGCCGGTGGTGCAGTGCATGTTTATATAACTCTCCCCGACGATGACCGCGATGGAGTGCCTAATAAATATGATCATTGCAAGAAATCCATTCGGACCGCCACCGTGGTATTTCAGAAAGTAAATTCGAGAGTGAAGAATCGGCTCAATGCAGACGGCTGCACGTTCGCCGATCTATTTGCCCGCCTCCGTCCGGCAAAAGGCTGGACCAGTCATGCGCAATTCGTGCTCAAGGCCAACGCCTTGATTAAGAAACTCAGCACTGCGAAATTGATTAGTAAGAGCGAAGCCACGAAGCTCAAGACCGCCGTGCTGAATTGCAAAATCGGCGTTAGGAAGGGTTGAGGGGAAGGCTGATGAAGAACGTGGTCCCCACCCCTGGCGTGCTTCTATAACACCGGTGCTGCCGCCATGGGCTTCGGTCAACCGCTTGGCGATGGAGAGTCCGAGTCCCGTGTTCTTTTCATCCCCGGTCGGTCGGGTGCTGGTCGCGGAAAATGGCTTGAAGAGAGGACCGATTTCCTCCGCGAGGATGCCCGGCCCATCATCACTCACCTCGATCATCAGCGAGTCCGCCTCGCGCTGTGAGCGGACGACGACTGCGCCGCCCGGCGGGTGAACTTGATTGCATTATTAATTAAGTTAGCCAGGGCTTGGCGGATGCGCGCTGGATCAAGTGATAACTCCGGCAGCTCAGCATGCAGCTCGCATGTCAGCCGGATCGACTTGCGGGGCGGCGATGGGCTGAAGTGCTTTTAAACAGGATTCTATAACTAGCGCCGGGTCCACCAATAGTTTATCTAGGAGAATACGACCGCTGCCTATTGAGGGAAATTCTAGATAATCATTTACGAGTTTAAGCATAAACTCGCTGGACTCGCAGACTGCCGCGATCATTTCAGCTTGTGGCTCGTTGAGCGGCCCGACGTTCTGTTCTTTTAGAAGTTCGCCCATCAGCGTGATGGAGTTGAGTGGATTGCGCAGGTCGTGCGCGGCGGTGGCGAGGAAGCCGTCTTTCTCTTCATTCAGCTCGGCGAGTTCTGCGTTTTTCTCCGCGATCGCGCGGCTGGCGAGGTGCCGTTCCATTTGATCCATCACGATGCCGGCCAAGGGATTTAGAATTTCCACTCCACTTCATCCGGCCCAAATTCGCGGGGTTCCTTATCGATCACGCACAAGGTGCCCAAGCGGTGGTTGTCATGAGTGCATAGCGGAACCGCTGCATAAAAGCGTAACCCAAACTCACCAGCGACTAGACTAGTGGGTTTGCCAAACTCCGGGGATCGAACCTCGCGTCTTCCACCACATACGGCACACCATCAAGAATGGCGGACGCGCAAAGGCCGGGGTCGCGGCCGATCTCTGCGACATCAAGCCCGTGGCGGGATTTGAACCAGATCCGATCCGTATCGACCAGCGTGGTCAGCGCGATGGGCACTTTGAGTAGTTTGGCGGCGAGCGCGGTGACTCAGTCGAAATTGCCAACCGGCGGGGTGTCGAGAATCTGATAGCGGCGCAGCGCCTCGATTCGCCGGGTCTCCGTTTCGTCAGCCATCAGCGTTTGCATACATGGTGTTTAGGCGAGTTGATTTCCTGAGGCGACTGGAAATATTCGCAGGGTGGGGTGCGAATTGCACTTAGGAAATGCACCCTGCATCCGGCCATGCGTTAGTTCCTGCTAGAGCATCGCGGCGCGGGCGCGTAATCCTTATGAATCACCTTGGTGGTGGGACATTCACTCCACCCGGCACGGATTTTGCGAAGGGCAGACTCATCCAGAAACCCTCATGGCCACGAAGAAACCAACGCCCACTCCCGCTGACCCTAAAGCCAGCCGCCTTCCTGCGGAGACTCATCAAATCTGCGCGCGCGAGCATCCGCCGCTCACGACCAACCAAGGTCTGGTCATCCCGGACAATCAGAACTCGCTCAAAGTCGGCATCCGCGGGCCAGTGCTGTTGGAAGATTTCATCCTGCGGGAAAAAATCACCCACTTCGATCACGAGCGGATTCCCGAACGGATCGTCCACGCTCGTGGCTCAGGGGCGCATGGCTATTTCCAACCGTACGAATCGCAGGCGGAAATCACGATGGCCGACTTTCTCCAAGATCCTAAAAAGCGCACCGAGGTATTTGTCCGCTTTTCCACCGTGGCTGGCGGCGCGGGGTCGGTGGACCTACCACGCGATGTCCGCGGGTTCTCGGTGAAATTCTACACCGAGGAGGGCAACTTCGATCTCGTGGGAAATAACATCCCAGTCTTCTTCATCCAAGATGCGATAAAGTTTCCCGACGTGATTCACGCAGTGAAAATGGAGCCGGACCGGGGCTTTCCCCAAGCCGCATCTGCCCATGCCACGTTCTGGGACTTCATCAGTCTAACACAAGAAAGTATGCATATGGTGATGTGGGCGATGTCTGATAGAGCAATCCCCAGATCGTTGCGAATGATCGAGGGATTCGGGGTCCACACGTTCCGGTTGATCAATGCGCAGGGCGAGTCGCGCTTCGTGAAATTCCACTGGCGGCCAACCATCGGTGCCTCCGCCGTGCTGTGGGATGAGGCGGTAAAAATCAGTGGTGCGGACCCAGATTTCCACCGCCGGGATCTATGGGAAGCCATCGACATGGGCGATTTCCCCGAGTGGGAACTTGGCTTTCAAGTCTTCGATGAGAAGACCGCCGCCTCGCTGGACTTCGATGTGCTAGACCCCACCAAGCTCATCTCCGAGGAGATTATCCCGCTGCGGATGGTTGGGAAAATGGTCCTCAATCGCAACCCCGCCAATCATTTCGCGGAGACCGAGCAGGTCGCATTTTGCCCAAGCCACATCGTGCCCGGCATCGGCTTTTCCGACGATCCGCTGCTCCAAGGTCGCTTGTTTTCCTATCTCGATACGCAGCTCAGCCGCCTCGGCGGACCCAACTTCCATCAGATCCCTATCAACGCGCCGCGCTGCCCGATGCGGAATTTCCAACGCGACGGACTGCGGCAAATGGAAGTGCCCACCGGCCGCGTGGCGTATGAACCTAACACCCTAGCCACCGACTCGCCGCGCGAATGCCCGCTGCATGGCTTCCGCACATTTCCTGAGGAGGTGACCGGGGAAATAATCCGCAAACGCTCGGAAACTTTTGCCGATCACTACTCACAGGCGCGGCAGTTTTTCCGCTCGATGACGGAGCCTGAGCAAAACCATATCGCGAGTGCTTTGGCCTTCGAGTTGGCTCATGTGGAGATTAAACCCATCCGCCAGAAAATGTTAGGACACTTGCGAAATATAGATCCCGCGTTGCATGACACCGTCGCAAATGCTCTGGGGATGACTGGCCAAACCGAAGCGGTGCAGCCCGCGATCACGCCGCGAGACTTACCCGCGTCGCCTTCGCTCAGCATGGTGGTGAAAAATCCCGGCACGTTAAAAGGTCGCAAAGCCGGCGTCCTCCTAACCGATGGCTTCGATGCCAAACTGCTAGCGATGATCTGCGCCGCATTTAAAAAAGAGCATGCCCGAGTCGCGCTGATCACCCCTAAAATAGGCGGTGCTACTGGCGATGACGGGGTGCACATCGAGCCAGACTTCGCGCTCTCCGGTGGGCCGTCTTTCTTCTTCGACACCGTGCTGCTGCTTCCTTCCGCCGAGGGTTGCGCCGCGCTGGTAATAGAAGCCGCCGCCGTGAACTGGGTGCGCGATGCGTTTGGCCACCTCAAAATCATCGGCCACGTCGCGGCCGCTCAGCCATTGCTCGATGCCGCATCGGTGATGCCGGACGCCGGTGTGCTGGCTGTGAGTGATAAGGCTAGCCTCGCGAAGTTTATACAAACCGCCAAGGCTGGGCGGCTTTGGGAGCGCGAACCCACCTTGCGCAGCATCGGCTAAATGAAACTCTATTTAACTATACTAACAAAACTATGAACGAACAACACAAGGCCAGCCTTAAACAATATGTCAACGACGTTATCGCCCTAGAGCGCGACATCGCTAACGCCGTGCAAATCCAGATTGACGATGAAAGCACCGCCAAGCATCCCGGCCTGCGGGGGATATTGCATGTCATCGTCTCTGGCAGCGAAGAACGGATCGTGCTTTTGAAAGCGCTCAGCGATAGCGAAGGCGCGTCGATTGGTGCGACGTTGAAAGAAGGCATCACCGCCATGGCGGGGACTCTCGCTGGACTCTACGGCAAGGTGCGGGAGCATCCAGTTTCGCGGATGGTTAGAGATGACCTCATCGCGATGGACGTATGCGCGACGAGTTATGGAATGTTACTCACGCTGGGCTTAGCGATCAACCATTCGCGGTGTGTGGAACTCGCCACCAAGGGACTCACGGCGAGCACGCCGCTGGTCATGCGCTTGTCGGATATTTTACCGGCCGTCGTCTGCAGTGAGTTGGCGGAAGACGCGCCGCTGGCAGATCCATCCGCTGCCGCGACCGCCCAAGCCCGGATTCGCGCGGCTTGGTCAGCCAATGGCTAACACTTCTCGACCCTAGCGCACTCGATCTGGAAGAATAGGTCCAGTGAGCTACCTCCAAACCCTTCCCGGCCAATGATGGATGAACGATTACCATTCGAGCTGGAGCTGCGGTTAGCGGTCCACGATTTGGGTTCGCCACTCTCGGCCTTTCGGGTGTTGGTGGAAGTTCTCCGCTTGACCGATGGGGACGCGGAGCGAAAGACGGAGTTGCTCAACATGATGGAGTCGCAGGTGGATGAACTCGCAGTGGGCCTTGAAGCACTGATGAAATATCTCACCCCTGTCGAGGGCGGTGGGTCCGTGAGAGTTGAGTCCGCCGCCATTCGTTTAGAAGATTGAGATCTGTGGCTTGGCCAGATGTGCATCGAACCCGGCGGCCTTGGAGCGCTGGCGATCCTGCTCCGTGCTATATCTGGAAATCACCACGGAAAACGTCATTTCAACAACTGGCATCATGCGAATCCGCTGGACGATTTCATACCCATCCATCCCAAGCAAGCCGATGTCTAGCAGCACCACTTGCGGCAGGAAGACGGCCGCGATTTCTAGACCGTTTGCCAAAAATAATTTCCGAAACCCTCACAAAAGACCTGTACGACTGTTTGAATCATTCAACACTCGCGAATCGCTCGCCCTCACCAGCTTCCTAATCCCGAAACCTGCACGCTCGAAGAGCTTGAAGTGGCCATGGATTGCGGGCGGGACAACAAGGTGTTCCGGCGTCTCAACGCCATCCATTTGTTGTTAGTTGGAGTCGCTTATGACTTGGTATTGTGCAATAGCCGGGTTCGAAGGAGATCCCCGACCGCGCCATAAATGGGTCAAGCGAGGCTCGCGTCCGACCCAAGCCTAGCAAGGGAGTCACGTCCGGCAGAACG
>JAYTEI010000445.1:0-5156 GCA_043735445.1 Akkermansiaceae bacterium
GAAACTCACCGGTTTAACCCCATCGGGTTAGTCTTGTGGCGGAGCGGACTGGTATTTAATAGGATAGAATCTACCGCTCACTCATGAAATTCCTTGTTATCGCTTTCTCTGTTATTTGTCTTCACGCAGCAGCGGGAGATGTGTTGCTGACCCAAGACATGGATCGTTTCCAGATGTCGAATGGTGAACTCACGGTCGGCATTGAAAAGCGCACGGGCCGGGTCACTTCAGTGGTGCTCGGCGGGCAGGAGCTGCTTGGCAAAGGAACGGGCTATTGGTCGATGTCGGCGAGTTCTGGGCGAGCGGAGGTCGATGGCTTTGGGACATCCGCTGAGCAATTCATTGCCATTGATCCCATGTCGAATGGTGGCGAACGGGCAGAGGTGGTGTGCCAATTTCGCGGGACGGGGCGCGACGGCGCATTTCCTGGGAACACCGAGATCCGTTATGCCATCGACCGCGAATCCACCACGCTGTATGCCACGGCAGTCCTCGGCCACGGCGCGGGGGATGCGCCGTTTCGGATCGGTGAGGGGCGTTTCGTGATCAAGTTAGACTCGGCGATTTTTGATCAACTGACGGTGGACAAGGATCGAAATTGGGTGATGCCCACCAGCCATGATTGGGACGAAGGCATGCAACTCAATCTCAAGGAGGCGCGGCGGATGACCACGGGAATTCATGTAGGATGGGCCGAGCATAAATACAGTTACTCGGCGATTTTGGAGAAAGTCCCGGCTTACGGTTGGCTCGGCACCGCCCGGAAATTTGGAGTGTGGATGATCAATCCGAGCACTGAGTATATCGCGGGTGGTCCGACCAAGATTGAGCTAACAGGCCACCTCGATGTGGGCGGCACATCGCAGCCGACTTTACTAAACATGTGGCACGGCAGCCACTATGGCGGCACGGTATTGTCTCTGGATCAGGACGAGAAATGGTCGAAGGTGATCGGCCCATTTGCCATCCATTTTAATAAAGACGGAAGTCCCGCAGAACTATGGGCCACGGCACTGCAACGCGCCGCAGTCGAGCGGGCGGCGTGGCCCTACAAATGGTTGCTCCATGACGAGTATCCGCCAGCCGCAGCTCGCGGCGGTCTAGCTGGCACGATCCACATTCATGAGGTGCCGACTGTGCCAATTTCTGATGGCAGCCTATGGGTGGGACTCACGGCTCCGGAGTATCTGGGCGGAAATCGGCGCAGTCGCAGTGCGGTCGGTTGGCAGCGCGATGGTAAGTACTATCAGTATTGGGCCAAGGCGCGGGCAGATAATACATTTAGTCTAACTGGAGTGCGCCCCGGGAGTTATGTATTGCATCTCTTTGCGGATGGCATCGCGGGGGAATTCGAGCGCCCCGGTGTGACTCTAGCAGCGGGGACGACTATCAATCTCGGCGATGTCCATTGGACGCCGGAGCGGGCCGGACCCACACTCTGGCAGATCGGCATCCCTGATAGAAGCGCCGCCGAGTTTTGCAATGGCGACCGCTACTGGCACTGGGGAAACTATCTGAAATTTAAATCCGATTTCCCGGACGGAGTGAACTACTGCGTGGGTAAGAGCGATTGGAAAAAGGACTGGAACATTTGCCAGCCACTCGACTTGTCGGCGAAAGGTGAGGTGCTCGGCAATTCCACTTGGACCGTTCGGTTTCCGCTCGACGTGGTGCCCGAAGGCGGCACGCTGCTGCGGGTGGATTTCTGCGGATCACGGGAAGGTTCGAGCGTGGGCTTACTGCTCAATGGCAGCGAGATCGGCAACACGGGGCCACTGCCGGAAAACGGCGCGATGCACCGTGATTCCCACCGTGGGATGTGGTTCGAGCGCACATTCAGGATTCCCGCCGCGCGATTGCTAGTTGGCGAAAACGTCCTGCAATTCCGCCTCCGGGGGACGGTCTGGCACCAAGGCGTGCTCTACGATTTCATCCGGATGGAAGCCGTCAAGCTGCCGGGACCGGCCTCGTGATTTCCCCCAGCCAAGGCTGAAACTTGGGGTTGCGTCCGCGATGGGTAGCCGCCACGTTTCGCGCCATGAAAAAAGCTGCGATTGGATTTGTCGGGGTCGGCAGGATGGGAGCTAACATCGCCCGCCGGCTCGCGGATTTGGGTTATCCGATCGCCGCAATTTATGATCACCACGAGGGCACCGCGACTTCGCTCGCAGTCGAGCTGGGTTCGCTAGCCGCCAAGACTTTGCCCGAGGTGACCGCCGCCGCTGACGTGATTTTCACGGTGGTCACCGACGACGCGGCGATGCGCGGAATCTATGCGGGTGACGAATCCTTGCTCAAGGGCGCGGCAGGAAAGGTGTTCATCAACTGCGCCACCGTCAGCCCGGCCGTGCACGAGGCGGCGGCTGAAGCGGCGGCCGCTGCCGGAGCCTCGACGCTCGCCGCGAGCATGGCCTCGAGCATCACCCAAGCCCGCCAAGGCACGCTCTATCTGATGGTCGGCGGCGACGCCGCGGTGTTCGAACAACAGGAACCGCTCCTCCAAGATATTTCATCCTCCCTGCGGCATGTCGGGCCCGTGGGCCATGCCGCGAAAATCAAGGCGCTCGTCAACATGGTGATGAACATCAACACCGCGGGGCTTGCCGAAGGTCTTGGCCTCGGCACCGCGCTGGGGCTTGACCTGCTGATGCTGCGGGAGGTTTTCTCCCAAACGGGCGCCAACTCCCGCGTTTTGGAAACCGATGGTGACGACATGATCACCCGCGAGCACGAGTGTTATTTCTCCGCCGCCCATGCCGCCAAGGACAGTGGCATCGCCAACGCCCTGGCCGCCGCCGCCGGGATCGCCGTCCCGCTTTCACACGCGACCGAGGCCCAATATCGGAAAATGATCGACCTCGGCCTGGGTGAACTCGATAAATCGGGCATCGCCGAACTGACTTTCCCTGATCGCGCGGGAGCCTAACCAATCAACCTCATGATGACTGACAGTGAAATCCGCAACCGCTCGGGCGAACGCATTGACCGCAGCTTCCACCCCGGTGCGCGGGCGGATGCGCTGGTGATTCTCGGCCATGGCGTGACCGGCAATAAAGATCGTCCACACCTCGTCGCCCTGGCGGATGGACTCGCCGCCCGCGGGTGGCCGTGCCTGCGGATCTCCTTTTCCGGCAACGGCGGTTCTGAAGGCCGTTTCGAGGACTGCTGCATCACCAAGGAAGTCGGCGATCTCCAAGTCGTGCTCGATGCGGTGCCCGACACCGCAAGAGTCGCCTATGTGGGCCACAGCATGGGCGCCGCCGTGGGCGTGCTCACCGCGGCCCGCGACTTGCGGATCAGCGCCTTGGTTTCCTTGGCCGGGATGACCCGCACTGCGGCTTTCGTGCAGCGTGAATTCTCCGGCATCACCCCCGGCGAAGGATTCATGTGGGACGATGAAAATTGCCCGCTTTCCAACACCTATGTCGATGACATGACGTCGATCGGCGACACTCTATCCGCCGCGGATGCGGTGATCCAGCCGTGGCTGTTGATCCACGGCGCGGCGGACGATCTGGTGCCGGTCCAGGACAGCCGCGATGCTCACGAAGCGGCCATCTGCGAGAAACAATTCCTGGAAATCGCCGGGGCCGGGCACTCGTTCGATGAAGCGAGCTACCCGGAACTCATTACCGCCATGGATGAATGGCTGACGCTGGCGTTCGGTGAGGTTGCGAGCCAGCCCGCCCACTCCTAACGGACCGCGGGATTCATCCCGCCTGAGAATACGACGGATGAATGAATGAAAGCCGGGATGAATCCCGCGCTCCGTGGATGAATGAATGCGGTGGGCAGAATGCCCACCCTCCTTATGGTGCTGTTAGCTCGACGCTGGCAGGCGGCAGTCCTTCGGCTTTGGCGGTTAGAGTGATCTTTCCCGCAGCGGTGGCGCGGAGAATGGCGAGGGCGCGGCCCTGATAGGCTTTGCGTTCGGTGGCTTGGAACGGCTCGGTGCTCATGACGTTGCCGCTGTCGAGGCCGAGGATCCTGCCGGGACCGGAGACGGTGAATTGGAGCAGATCGGCGGCGGTGGGGACGAGGGTGCCGTTTTCATCGACCAGTTGGATTTCGACGTTGGCGACGTCGTCGAAGGTGGTGCCCAAGGATTTGCGGTCGGGGATGAGGATGATTTTAACGGGCTTGCCGGCGGTGCGGACGGTGTCAGTGGCGACTTCCTTGCGGTTGTGGGTGGCGACGGCCTTGAGGGTGCCGGCTTGATAGGGGACCTGCCAGTTGATGGCCGCGCCGTCCTTGCGGGTGGGTTTCTTGCCGAGGGATTTGCTGTTGAGGAAGAGTTCCACTTCTTCGGCGTTGCTGTAGATTTCCACGTTCTCGTCATGCTGGCCGGAGGTGGCGGGCGTCCAGTCGGGGAATAGCACCTGTCGGCGCTGCCACTCGAGAGCCTCGTAGCCGGGATCGGCGGGAGTGGCTGCGGTGATGCCTACGCGGCGGAGGATGCGGACCATCGGTTTTTCGCTCCACCAGCTTTGGCGCTCGAGGCCGCGCGGTTGGACGAAGCCGGCGCGGTCCAGCAGACCGCCGTTGAAAACGGTGAGCGGCCAACTGCGGGACTCTCCCAGATAGTCGATGCCCGCCCATAGGAATTGGCCGGAGTGCTGGGGATTGTCACGGCAAGCGGTCCAGGTGCCGCGCTCGTGGCCTTGCTCGGTGCCGATGATTTTGCGGCCGGGCTTTTCCTTCCACGCGTCTAGCAACTCCTTGTCGCGGTAGTTGGTGCCGACGACGTCGAGCATGTCGGCGAGGCCGTTCTTGTAGTCGCCGGAGACGTTGGGGCGGAACAACGCCTGGGTGACGGCGCGTGACGGATCGGTGGCGTGGCAGACATCGACGAGGCCGCGGAGGATGGGCTTGGCGCTTTCCGGCTGGGTGGTGTCGTGGATTTCATTGCCCACGCTGTAGAGGATCACGCTGGGATGGTTGCGGTCGCGGAGGACGCCGTCGCGGAGATCGGTCTGGGACCATTCCTTGAAATAGAGGTGATAGTCGTGGGGATTTTTGGCCTTGGTCCAGCAGTCTAAAAATTCATCCATGACGAGGAACCCCATCCGGTCGCAGAGGTCGAGAAACTCGGGGGCGGGAGGATTGTGGGCGGTGCGGATGGAATTGACGCCGAGCTCGCGCAGGGCCTTGAGACG
>JAYTEI010000446.1:0-2297 GCA_043735445.1 Akkermansiaceae bacterium
ACCGCATTCTCAAGCCTGCATGAAAGTCGCCTTGGACGCCATGGGTGGGGACCACGCCCCCGCCGTCAATATCGGAGGAGCCATCGACGCGCTGCGTTATTATCCCAAGCTCCAGCACCTCTATCTGGTGGGGGTCCAGGAAATTCTTGAGGAGGAATGCCACAAACAAGGGCTCGATCTGAACGACCCGCGGGTGAGCATCATCCACGCCCCGGAAGTCATCGGCATGGCCGAGCCGGGGGCGAAAACGGTGCGCAAGAAGAAGCTTTCCTCGATCAGCATCGCCATGGACATGGTGAAGGACGGTCGCGCGGACGCCTTTGTTTCCGCAGGAAATACCGGTGCCTCCGTCGCCGCCGCGACCTTGAAGTTGCGGACCCTGCCCGGCGTGGACCGCGCGGGTATCGCCTCAGCATTGCCTAACGAATACGGCATTTGCCACATCCTTGATGCGGGGGCAAATCCTGAAGCCAAGCCCGAGCATCTCGTGGCCTACGCCGTGATGGGCACCGCATTTTCGCGCGGCGTGCTCGGCGTGCGAAACCCGAAAGTCGGCCTGATGTCGAACGGCGAGGAAGACGAGAAGGGCACCACCTTCACCAAGGAAACTTTCAAACTCCTCAAGCAAACCCCGGGCATCAACTTCATCGGCAACGTCGAAGGCCGCGACCTTTTCGAGACCGAACTCGACGTCGTGCTCTGCGACGGATTCGTCGGAAATATCATGCTCAAGACCATCGAGGCCACCGCCAAGGCGGTTTCCAAGTGGTTGAAGGCAGAAATCCAAGGCAACCCGTTGCGGATCGCCGGCGCGATGCTCGCCCAAGGTGCGTTCAAGGCGCTCAAGGAAAAAAGCAGCTACGAAACCTACGGCGGCAGTCCGTTGTTAGGGGTCAATGGCGTGGTCATTATTGCCCACGGCTCATCCACCGCGCTGGCCGTGCGCAATGCCATCCGGGTCGGCTTGGAAACCGTCGAAAACGGCGTGAATCCTCGGATCGAGGAGGCGCTAGCCGCCATTTCGCAGGTCGCCCCGCCCGAGGTTTCGCTTCAGGAGCTTTGAATTTCACTTCGCGCTTGTGGCAACCGCCCGTGGGTTTCAGTCTCCCGCCGCATGAGTGATTTGACGGCTCCTTTTCAAGTTTGCATCGCGGGAACCGGCAGTTATCTGCCGGAGAGAATCCTAACCAATACCGAGCTTGCGGTGCTGGTGGACACCAGCGACGAATGGATCGTTTCCCGCACCGGCATCAAGGAGCGCCGGATCGCTGCCGACGGCGAATTCACCTCCCACCTGGCGACCCACGCCGCCCGCCGGGCCTTGGAACAGGCCGGACTTGCCGCCGAGGACGTCGAGCTGATCATCGTCGCCACCATCACGCCCGACACGCCGACGCCGGCCACCGCCTGCTACGTCCAGCACAATCTGGGTGCCTACCAAGCGGTGGCGTTTGATATTTCCGCCGCCTGCTCGGGATTCCTCTACGCCATGAAAATCTCCAAGCGCCTGATTGCCGACGGCGCTTTCAAAAACGCCCTGATCATCGGCGCGGAAAAGCTCTCCGCCGTCACCAACTGGGAGGACCGCTCCACTTGCGTGCTCTTCGGCGACGGGGCCGGGGCCGCCGTCCTCCGCCGCGCCGAGCCGCATGAAGGCTCGATCCTCGCCACCGAGATGGGCACCGATGGAAGTCTCACCCACCTCCTCAACATCCCCGGCGGCGGCACCGCCTGCCCGATCACCCCGGAGAACGTCAATGACCACCTTTTCACCCTCACCATGATGGGCAAGGAAGTCTTCAAACACGCCGTCAACCGCATGAAGGAAGCAGCGGAAAAAGTCATCGAACGCGCCGGCTTGCAGCCACAAGACATCGCCTGCGTCATCCCCCACCAAGCGAATTTGCGAATCATCGACGCCATCGCCGACCGCCTCGCCGTGCCCAACGAGCGGGTGTTCGTGAACCTCGACAAATACGGCAACACCTCCGCCGCCGCCGTCGCCATCGCACTCGACGAAGCCAACCGCAGCGGTGCCTTCAAACGCGGCGAGCACATCGTGCTAGTCGTTTTCGGCGCTGGTCTCACGTGGGCCGCCGCCGCCATCCGCTGGTGACGTGGGGCTTTTGAGAGTTGACGAGACCCATTCGATTCGTAGGGTTTGCCACCTTCAGAGGTTGTTGTGCTTGTCTTTTGAAAGCTCCAAAAAATAGAACGAATGAACCAAAAACCGGCATTTTGACGGACTTGCTATATGTTGATATCCCCACCCCTTCAAAATTTTCGTTTGGATTCCA
>JAYTEI010000447.1:0-5145 GCA_043735445.1 Akkermansiaceae bacterium
CGGTGGCTGTAACCGCGCCTGAAATTCCACCGCCAGACTCGGCAGCCAGGTTATCTTGGACGACGCTGTTGACCAATTTCAAACTAAAGCCGGATGGCACTAGCACGCCACCACCTTGGTTGGCCGGATTCTCGTCGCCATTGGCGCGACCATTTTTGACAATCACTCCGTCGAGCGTGGAGTTCCCTTTTAAAACGGCAACGTGAAGCGACCAATACCTTTCGAACCCCAGGGTCGTCGGAGTTACCTTGAAGATTTCGCCTGATAGAATCGTGGGATTCGCTTCTGGGTCGCGTTGATTGATTGCCGTTTCGTTTCCGGCAAACCCGCCATAGATGGCCACTCGGTCGAGCACGAATGACAATTCGCGATCGCCTACAATCACCCGTTGATTTACATCGACTGGAAATGCTTCCAAGTCGGGATAGTAGGTGCCTTTTGCCAGATACACCGAGTCCCCTGGGACTGAAACATCGAGAGCATCTCTAAGATAGACAAATGCCCCGCCCCAAGAAGTGCCATTGCCACTGGTGGTGTTGGCCGAATTGACATAGATGATTTTTGCATCAGCGGCGACCGTGCTGATTACAGCCGCTGCCAAAATTACCCCGCTGCGAATCCTGCTAGACCGGACTAGCGAACTCACCCAACGGTTTAAAAGCCATTTCCCTCCCGACGCGTTACATTCAGACATGATAGGTTGTTATCAGATGAATTTTCCACCAGCAAACAAATTTCTTGGGAAATCCGGTCTCACGTTTTCGCACGATTCGATGGAGGATTTCGGTTGATAATAAGGGAGATTCGAGCGCCGGATCGGTGCTATTGCAGGAGGCAGCTAGGGCGTTTTTCCCATCACACCCTGCACATCACTCACGGCAGAATGGCCGGATGAAATCGGTTAGTTTCGAGACATCCACCTACAAAACCGCCGGGCGAAGTGCCCGGCGGGGTTAGAAACTCACAGTGGCGTGATCTGCCACTGATTGGGGTTTATCTGAGGCGGATGTAGCGCTTCACGTCGCGGGTGACCGGTGTGTTGTCACGGACTTTGAGAATCGTCGCGTCGTCGATCAAGACGGTGGTGTGTTTTTTGCCGCTGAACCAATCCAACAAGTCCGGGGAGACTTCGACGGTGGCTGCGCTTCCCGCTTGCTTGGTGACCGTTAGAGCAAGGTATTTGCGACCTTGAATGACTTCAACCGAAGTGACTGGCGGCAGTTGGCTTGCCGTGCTGAAGGATGGGCTTGTCAGAGCAGTCGCCAAGGCGCTGGTCGGAGCTGAATTCGCCTTGTTTTTTGGCACACCCGTGCCGGAGAACTTGAGATCAAATGGCCCCGACTTTTTGTCATTGCTGAGGATTTGAAACGAGGCAGTCCGCGTATTGCGAGCGGTGGGATGGAAGGTCACTTTGAAGGTGGCTGTGGCACCAGGTCCAAGGTTAGTCTGGCCCAGCGGACTGATCACAAAGTCGGCCTTGTCGCCGCCAGTTCCAGAAATCTTCAAGCCTTTCAAAGCGGCAGATCCTTGGTTTTTAATCGTGAAGGTTTTGGTTTTACCATCGGACCCGACGACAATGGAACCGAAGTCCAGTTTTGAACCGCCATCTTTGAGTTTCGAACCGTCTGCTTGGAAGACGGCGATTCTTGGAAGGCCGATCCCTGTGCCTTCAAGCCTGATATCGAAGCTACCTTCGTTCTCGTCGTTGCTTAATACTTGGACGTTCGCGACCAGCGGACCCACATGAGTAGGGGTGAAGGCAACATTAAAAGTAGTGCTTTCGCCTGGTTGCAGGGCTGCCTTTTGAATGGATTGTGCGGTGAAATCCTTAGAGTTTGCACCAGCCATGGCGATCTTCAGTCCGAAGAGAGCGCTTTTCCCCACGTTCTTGACGGTGAAGGTTTGCGCCGCGCTGGATAGCCCGATGACCACGGCGGGAAATGACTTCATCGATTCTCCGTCCACCAATTGGGCACCCTTGCTATCAATCACGGCGATTTCTTGGGTCGTTGCAGGAAACGCTACACCGTCAAGCCAGGCTCGGTCCAATGCGCCTGCATAACTATCGTCCTTCTCATACGTCCAGGTGAACGTGTGCTTGCCTTTGGAAATGGGAAACGAGGCAAACGTCCAGCCGGTCCTCCCTGAAATTCCCAGCTTACTGCCTCCTCCTGGAAGCGACTGAAGTTTGCCGTCAATGTAGAACTTGGCTAAATCATAACCATCCTCCGAGGAAACCCTGATGTAGAAGCTGGCGATGCCGGATTCAAAATTGGCCCGATATGCGATGGCTGCGGAATTGCCGTCGCCTGGATTTTGGGAAACTAGGCTGGCCGCTCCTTCATAGGCCACGCTTTTGGTGACTTCCCATGTCTTCGCCGCTCCTGCCGGGCGGTACCAACCATACGGCATGACTCCATCAGCCGGGAACGTCGTATCATTAATTTCGAAGGTGGCATCGCTCGTATCAAAAGTCGGCACCGGATTCGAGGTGGAACTGATCCGGATGGTATAATCCTTACCGCCAAGGATGTTCACAGGGACCGCCCAATTGTAACGGCCGTCATTGGCTTCGCTTAAGGCGATGACTGATCTGAAAACCCCACCCTTGAACAGCTCGATTTGCACTCCGCCGGCGATGTTTGCCTGCCAACTGATCTCCTGCGCCGATTCAGGATATACCACTTCACCACCGTTCGGTTTGCCGACGATGATCGTGTTTGGAGGGACGCCTCCGAACAAGACGGAGATGGATGGAGCCAAGTCGGTAAGCACTTCGACTTTGACACCTGACTGGCTACCATCCCACCACCGTGCGTTGGGAGTGGTGGTGTCGTTGAACTTGGCCTTGCTGGCCAAATCAAAGTAATCCGATGCATCGCCGCGGTTCAGGCTATTCTCAAGATCGCCGCGACCGTCGGCTTGCTCGACGGCGACTTCATAATGCGCACCGCCACGCAAGTTGCCGTCCATGGTCTCGTCGATGTGCCAGATCACAATCCCCTTATCGTCGGAAAATTTCGCCCACTTGTCGCCCTCGCCGCGGTTTTCCACGATGAAGGATTCGGTACCTGCATCCGGATTGCGAAGTCGATACGCGACGTTCCCTTTCGTTGGCAGGCTTGCAGTTCTGAATTCCGTGGGAGTGATGTCGGTGATGTTTGCCCAGCCGACGATGTCCTTGAAATAGGCGTTAATGGGGGACGGGGTTTTGCCACCGTTGAGGTAATTTCCAGAACCCATCAAGCAGTGTTCACCCACGCCTGCACCGGTGGGAAACTGCGAGTAAATGTCGGGATAGCCGAGAATGAGGTGGCCATTCTCGTGGCAGAAGGTGCCGATAACCGGCGAGCTGTCTTCGGCATTAGTGATCTGGAAGGAGTTGATGGAGACCGCCTTGGCTCCGGTGCCCACACTGATCGGGGTGGCCAAGCTCCATTGTTGCGGCCAAAGGCCATTGGCAAAAACCCCGGAATCAGGACCGGCGAAGAATACATTGGTGGCAACGGCATAGTCATTCTCATCCGTCGTTAGGTTGGTGAAATCGTAGCCACTGGCCTTTAAGACCGCCACCGCATCGGTGATCAGCACGCGGCTGGCATCGCCGCGCAGCACTTTGTTAGCTGGGTAGTCGGAGAAATTGTAGTAATTGCGAGCCTTTGGAACGGTGATGATCTGGGTGACGTTCTGAGTGTAGGTGAGTTTCCCCATCGACTGGTCATAGAAATAATCGCGCACGGAGCCCGTGTTGCCGTCGTCATTGTAGCCGACCTCATTGCAAAACCGAAGAATTTTGCCACGGGTGGTTGGGAAATAAACAGGATCCGCAGCGGGAGTTTTGGCGTCGTCAGGAAACTCGACCAGAATCGTCAGTCCCAACGTATTGCCGACGACGGGAGCCGCTTTGATTTTGTCCGCCGCAGCGGCTGGTCCACGCAAGGCGGGGCCATTTGCGGCAGCTCTTACTTGTTGGACAGCCTGCACGCGCTGACGCCACCGCTGTTGGCGATCCCCGTCGAACTTTACGCGGTTCGCCGAGACGATTTCTTGGATTTTCGCCGCAGGCAGATCGAGATGGGGCGCCTGGCCTGCAGGGGCCGGTTCATTGGCGAGGGTCACTGCCGGCACGAGCGCGGTGCCATCGGCGGAAAGCTCGGCGAAATGATAAGCTCCGTCTGCGGGGCTATAAACCACGGAGTAACCCGCTGGAGTCTCCGTACGCCCATAGTATTCATCCCCGAACACTCGCAGCGCCAGCGTTTCCCCGCTCGGCTGGACCCACCGGGTGCTGCGACCCTCTGGACCGTAGGGGGCGGCGTCCACCAAACCGGGAAGAACTGCTAGAACGACGGATAAGCTAACCGGCTTGAGGATGTTGGATTTTTTCATGTCATCAAATTGGAAAAAGAGCTCCCCGATTTCCTAACCGGGGATTGCGGAGGTGAAACCATGGCAGGGCCAAAGTCGAGCGATCATTTTTCATTTGCGCTGCCAAAGTCAACTCATGATCGAACGGGTTTTTGCGGAAAGTCGGCAACCGCCAGTTTCTAGCAATCCAGGTTTGCCAGCCCGCCATTTCCTTGCATCTTCCTGCCATGTCTGAAAATTTTAACGGTTGGGCTGCCACCAAATCCGGGCAGCCGCTCACCCAGTTGGGCTACAACCCCGGCGAATTGCGCCCGGAGCAAGTCCAAGTAAAAATCGAGTCCTGCGGGATTTGCCACTCGGATCTCTCGATGCTCGATAACGACTGGGGCAACGCCATCTATCCGCTCGTTCCCGGCCACGAGGTGATCGGGACCATCGAACAAGTCGGCGACCAAGCGAAGGGTCTCGCCGTCGGCGACCGCGTGGGCCTCGGCTGGTTTTCAGGAAGTTGCTTGTCCTGCCAGCCTTGTCTATCAGGCAGACAACAGCTTTGCGCGAATTCGGAGGGAATCATCGTCGGTCGCCATGGTGGTTTCGCAGATCGCGTCCGCGCAAATTGGGAATGGGCGATCAAACTGCCAGCGGCGTTAGACCCCGCCAGCGCAGGTCCGCTGTTCTGCGGCGGCATCACGGTGTTCGCGCCGATCGTCGATTTCGGAGTCAAGCCGACCGACCGTGTCGGCGTGATCGGCATTGGCGGACTGGGTCACCTGGCGC
>JAYTEI010000448.1:0-5142 GCA_043735445.1 Akkermansiaceae bacterium
CGATGGCGATCATTGCAAGCACCAAACTACGTTTTTCGCGGGTTGTCCCCTGGAACAGGTGGCTCGTCATGGGCCTAGTTGGAACCCGGCCCCTGATCGGTCAATCGTTTTGTGGAGTCAATGGCCGCATGAAGGGACTAACGGCCCGGAGAGTATTACCGAAATTTTACTGGCGGGTTCAGGGCTGGTGGGTAGTCTTCGCGGAATTCCACTTCAGATCATGAGATGTTTTCCCTATTGTCCTATCGCATTTTTGGCATTGCTCACCGCGTTGCCTTCCGGGGGAGCCCAACCTCTCGATCCCACACGGTTGGGTGAGGGAGTCCGGCCGCTTGGGATGCCCCGGTTGCTTGAGGAGACGGACCCCGCAGCACTCGGAGTGGTGGATGAGAACGAGTTTGCCCCGGAATCTGGCGGGGACGACGACATCGGGCAGCAGTTGATCCTCAAAGAAGCGGAACGGATCCGATGGCTCAACGCGCAGGTGGAGTCCTTTTCGTTCTGGACCGACAACCCGGCCAATCTTTCCAAGGGAGGGGACTCGGACGTCTTTTGGGGGAGCCAGATCAGTCTTGGAGCCCAGCCGCGCCTGGTGGAGCGGCTCTATCTGGACGCATACATCAGCCAGGAGCTTTACCGGTATGATGAGAACAGCTTCCTCGATTATGAATCTTTTCAGGCCAGTCTGGGGTTGATCTATCTGGAGCCCCGCCTCTCCAACTCCATTCTCTTTGTGCAGGGGCAATTCGGCCGCACGACCAATGACAACTTCGGCCAGGGTGTATTGAATAGCTTCTCGATCCTTGGCGGAATTCAGAAATCCGTGGTGATCGATCACCGAAACAGTTTCCACTTCAACGTGATGGGGGATTGGGACGTCTCCGCCGATGTCGACAATCTCGAACATGCTGAATACATCGCGGATTTGAGCTATCGATTCAAGATCATGCGCGATCTTGTCCTATCGGCATCCTACCGCTTCACTTGGTTCGACTACTACAATGTGGATCGCTCAGACGGGCTGAACATCGCGGGGGTTTATCTAACCTATTCGCCCTACAAGTGGATGAGGATTTATGCGGGAGGGACATTCAACCTTAACAACTCGAATGTGGAAGCATTCGATTATGAGTCCACCAATCTAGGCGGCGGGCTGGGCATCCAGATCCATTTCTAAGTTTGTTAAAACCAACCATCATCATGAAGACCTCATTTCGAATTATCCTCTGGTTGTCAGGCTTCGCGGCCGGCTGCGCGTGCGGGGCACCGCTCAGTGAAGGCGAGCTCACCAAGGTGATCAACGATGTGAAAATCCTGCCGGTTGAGGCCGGCCCCCTGGCGGCGAAACCGGGAGCCCGAATCAGTGGCAAAACGGCCGTGGCCACCGGCGCACAGTCGCGGGCGGAACTCAAGTTTTCCGATAATACGCTCACGCGCATGGGGGCGAATTCCATTTTCCGGATGGACACCAAGACCCGGACCGTGGATCTCCAAAAGGGCGTGATCCTGCTGCAGGTGCCCAAGCAGTTGGGCGGCGCCACGATCCGCACCGCAGCAGTGACGGCGGCCGTCACCGGTACGACCGCGCTGGTCGAGTACACGCCCGATGGCTTTATCAAAATCATCGTCATTGAAGGCGAAGTGGACGTGTGGTTGAACGACCACCGTGACCAGTTCAGAACCTTGAAAGCCGGGGACATGTGGATTACCCGGGCGGATGACAGGAAGAGTCTGCCCCTGGCGGTTCAGATCGATTTGGAGCGGTTGCAAAGAACCTCAAGACTGCTGAACACCGAGGAGTTTGATCGGATTGGCAACCAAAAATACGTCACGCAAGCGCTGGTGGATCAGCGCCAAAAGAAGGACCGGGGCGAATTGATAGATACCGCGTTTCAGATTGAAGGGCGGGGCCGGAACGTGACACTGCTGCTGGGGGACCGCGATCATATCCGGACAGGCGTTCCTTCCAAGCCACCCGTGCCACCGATTACGCGGCCCACGAAGGCGATCAATATCGCGGGAACCAACGTGTTCGACAACGTTTCGACGATCGACACCTCCTCCACGGCGAATGCGTTTAACAGCAAAGCCAACCGCTACATTCCATTGCCCGGCACGGAGTATCGTCCCGCCGCGGATGATGTTTTCGGCCAATACGCGTTTGATGATCCGGCAGCATTTCCCGGGCTCGACCAGGTGCTCGCAGTTAGGAAGTCGTGGTATGTTTTAAAAGCGGATGAAATTTACCTGTCCGGCAATCCTTTGGTGGATTCCACGGCCGGCCCCCGCAACGTAATTCTGGGAGCGACCGGCAATATCACTTTTTCCAACAACCCACCTTTTGCAGGATTCCAATTTTCGACAGCGGACCAATGGACGCTGGACGGTAACACCCGCTCGTTGGTTTTAGCGACGCTTTCAGGATCCATCAATTTCGACAACTTCAGTTTGATGGGCTCCAATCAGTTCGTTGGGTTTTATGCAAACGGTCTGTCGTCGGATGTGCTCATCAACGGAAACGGAGAATCATTGGGCCAGATCAGTGTGCCGACTGGCAATTTCGAAGCGGTCGCCGGCCGGAACATTGAAGCCGCCGGGTCTTCCATTGACGCGAAGACGATCAAGCTATCGGCCGCGGGCAACGTCGCCGTGGGAACGGGCGACTCTTTGGGGGTCAGGCTCACCGCGTCTGAAGCGATCAGCCTGAGCGCGAAGCAAAGCATCCAGATCACCAGCAGTTCCGAGCTGCGTGCCTTATCACAATTGGGTAATGCCCAGGTCCTGATCGATGCCCTGAACGGCAGTGTCGAAGTGGCGCAAAATTCAACGGTGGAAGCCGACGTTGTGAATGTGGCTTCCCATCGCGGCGACGTTTCACTGAGGGACTCGACGGTCTCGGCACGGGAAATCAAGGCCCGCGTCTTTGATACCGGCGGAATCCTCCTGATCAGCAATGCGATCTTGGGTCACGGCACGAAAGCTTCAGATTTGATCCGCCTCTATGGCGAAGGCTCGCAGGGCGTTCGTTTTGTCGGGGACACCACCTTGCGGGGGACCCGGGTGGACATCGCGGGGACCAGCGTGACGATCGATCCAGGCAGTCAGGTTCGGCTACTGAATCCCGGGGGGACGACCGTTTATGCCAACAGGCACCTGTATAACGACGGCCTTAACGGAAATTTCGTCGGCATTGGCGGTGCGCAGGGATCGGCTGGCCCGGTCCAAGTGAACAAACAACCCTACGGCAACAGGCCGGGGTTTTGAGCGTTGCGAAACGGCGCTTGGAGAAACTCGCTGAAGCGGTCCTTTCGTGCGACCGCAATCCGGGCAATCGCAGTGGCGATGTCGCTCACCACCTCACGCGGGAGAGCGGCCAGGAACCATTTCCAGTCCTGATTTCCGGCATGCACCTCACGGGCCCGGCGCACCAGTTCCGCAATTCCAGCGGTGCCAAGCAATTCGTAAAAGTAGGCCACCAACGGCGACGATGCGGTATCGAAGCGGCTGACGCTGGCGCGACCAAACTTCAGAACCCGCAGCACCTCGGCATCCAGCGGGGGCGGATCGGAATTCTTTGAAATTCCCACGTGATGGATAAGGTTGTGAATCTGGGGCTGCCCGGAATCCATGGCCCCGATAAAGTAGGAAATCGGTCCGTCCCCGCCGGTCAGTGCGGCCAGAGCTTCCAACACCAGCGTCGCGGCGATCGTGGCTCTCAAATACTCCGACGCGCTGCGCAGGTTGTTGTCGGCGCGTTGGACCAAGGCATGGAATTCATCCTCGCCAGGCGTGGTGCCGTGCCGCCGGAAGATCACGCGGGGATCGAGGTTGGATAGGAATTCTTCCATGCGGACCAAGGCCTCGCGATAGCTCCGGATCGAGTAGGCGCCCACTTTATGAAATTCCGGGTTGGTTTCTGGCAGCAACTGCCAGGTGTCATCAAGGAAATCGTTGAGGTCTGGCTGACCAAAACTCCGGACATCCGCATTGCTCATCAGGACGGCAAGAACCTGAATCCTTTCGATTTCCTCATTCGTCAGAGCGGTGTCTCCACTCCCCAGGCATCCGAGGCGTTTTCCCAACAGGGCGTCCGGTGTCATTCCTTGGACTGCCACGCGGAATGGAATGGTGGCCTCAATGCAAGCGGCCACGGCCCACAGATCCTTCAAGCTGAGAAATTTCCCCAACTCCCGCACTGCGAGTGCGGCGCTGAGAAACTCACTCAGACCCCTATCGTGGCTCAATTCCTGGCCAGGACTGAATCCGAAAATAGTGGCCAAGTCGGCCACCATGTCATCCTGCGCGGTGGTGAGGACAAGCTGCTCCACCACGTCGCCAATCCTCTCGCTCACACTCGGCGGAAATCCGCCGTCCACGTGGAAATAAACGATGTCATGGTAAATCGCCGCCAGCCTCGCCAGTGCAGGAAGACCTTCGGCGACCTTGAAGAGGTGCGAAAGACCGTGATAGTCGCGGGAGCGGCTGGTCATTGCCTGGAAGACCAGGAAGGTAGCCGATTCGATTTCCTCCGAACTGGGGACGACGCCCCGCCCTTCACGCACTTCTTCCAATGAGTCCGCCAGCAGTCGTGCCAAATCAGAGACCGTAGGGGACTGAGTCATCTCCTTCAAAGCGTAGGATTTGCATCAGCATTGCCAACTAATTTGTTGGAAATTTGGAAATCCAGACGGCAATGTGAGACGCGACCTCGGTCGCTTACTGCGGGAAACATCAGTTCCTCCCATGCAACCTACTAACGAAGAAAAAAGGGTAAGACTGGCAGAGCAGGCCAAAGAACCGTGGATGCTGTTTGGGCCATACCTGAGCGAGCGCGCATGGGCCACCGTGCGCGAGGACTACAGCGCGGATGGCAATGCCTGGGCCTATTTTCCCCACGATCATGCCCGCTTCAAGGCCTACCGCTGGAGTGAGGACGGCATCGGCGGCATCAGTGATGACAAGCAGAGACTCTGCTTTGCGCTCGCGTTTTGGAATGGCAAGGACCCGCTCCTGAAGGAGCGGATGTTCGGCCTAACCGGCGCGGAGGGAAATCACGGCGAGGATGTGAAGGAGGTTTTCTTCTATCTCGATAGCACGCCGACCCACAGCTACATGAAGATGAATTACAAGTATCCTCATGCG
>JAYTEI010000449.1:0-5129 GCA_043735445.1 Akkermansiaceae bacterium
GCGTAAAATCACTTGGCTCGTCGAGGAACACGCGCTCTACGATCCCAACCTCCGCGCCCACTTGGAAAAATCCGGCTCCGGCGCGATGTTTTCCGCCGACGACGCCGCACCTGAAGCGGCCGGCAGTCAGCTCAAGCCCTACCTCGCAGACGGCGGCATCCTGATTTTCGTCCCCGGTCGAGCCACCGCCCGCAATGCCACCGCCTGCCAAATCCCGGCCGCCCACCTGAAAATTTTGTGCGCCTTCGGGCTGCCCATCCTGCCAGTCGCCATCGACCGCCCGCGCAGCTCCAGTCTCTGCGTGGAGTCCAAATCCTCGTTGCCCTCGGCGGTTTTCGCCTTCGGCAAACCGATCCCGGCGGGCACCGCAAGCATCGCCGTTTTCCAACAAGCCCTGTGGCAGGCCAACGAGGAAGCTTACTCCTCGCGCTCATTGTTCAAAGGCTCGCTGGCCATGACCCTCCTCCAAGGACTCAAAAAACACGGCTCGAAAAAGCGCATTCTCGACGGTGCCGACGACTCAGAACTCACCTACGACAAAATTCTAGCAGCGGCCATCGTCTTCTCGAAATTCATCAAAGAGGAAACTGACAAGCCACGCGTGGCGATCGTGCTGCCTCCCGGCAAGGCCGGCCTCATCGCCAACCTCGCCGTCCTCTTCGCCGGAAAAGTCCCGGTCAACCTCAATTTCACCGCCGGCCACGAAGCGATCAAATCCTGCATCCGCCAGGCCGATGTCGATCGCTTCATCACCGCCGATCCGTTCGTTAGAAAAATCTCATCGTTCCCATGGCCGCCCAACCGCGACCTCATCTTCATCGAGCGCGTCCTCCCCACCCTCAAGCCGAAAATCGTCAAATGGGCGATCCTAACCAAACTCCTGCCCGCCTCCGTGCTTGGCTTGCTGCTAGGTCTCAACAAGCGCTGCGGCGAAGACGAAGCCACCCTACTTTTCACCTCCGGCTCCTCCGGTGAACCCAAAGGCGTGGTCCTGAGCCATCGCAACGTCCTCGCCAATGTCTGCCAATTCGGCACCCGCCTGGATCTCCCTAACGGCTCGTCGATCCTCGGCTGCCTGCCGCTGTTTCACTCGTTCGGCTGCACCGTCACCCTCTGGTTTCCCGTCATCGAGGGCGTCAACCTCGTCACCTATCCGAGTCCGCTAGAAACCAAACGCCTCGCCGAACTCATCGCCCTCCATCAGATCAATATCTTTCTATCAACCCCCACTTTCCTGCGGGGCTACATGAAACGAATCGATCCCGCGCAGTTCGCCTCGCTCAAGCTAGTGGTCACCGGCGCGGAGAAACTTCCCCAATCCTTGGCCAGCGCCTTCGACGAAAAATTCGGCATCCGTCCGCAGGAAGGCTACGGTCTAACGGAGACCTCACCCGCCACCAACGTCAACCTACCCGACCTCCAGCCAGAACGCGATTCCATCGCCCTGCCCTCCTCGCGCCACGGCTCCGTCGGCCAGATGCTGCCCGGCATGGCCATCAAAATCACCGACCCCGCCACCGACAAAGAAGTCCCGCTCAACCAGCAAGGCATCATTTGGTTCAAAGGCTCTAACGTCTTCAAAGGCTACCTCAACGATCCCAAAAAATCTACGGAAGTTCTATCAGACGGCTGGTTCCGCACCGGCGATGTCGGCCGAGTCGATGAAGATGGCTTCCTTTACATCGAAGGCCGCATCTCCCGTTTTTCCAAGATCGCCGGTGAAATGGTCCCCCACGAAACTGTCGAAGCCGCCGTCAACAAAGTCCTCGGCCTCGACTCCGAAGCCGAGCGCCGCATCGCCATCGTCGGCGTGCCCGACGACCAAAAGGGCGAAGCCATCCTGCTCCTATCCACCATCGCCGGCCCCGCCCTCGAACAAGAATGCATCGACCTCCGCTACAAGCTGCTAGACGAAGGTCTCTCCTCCCTCTGGTGCCCCAAACGGATCATCCCCGTCACCGAAATCCCCGTCCTAGCATCCGGCAAGCTTGACATCAAATCCTGCGAACTCCTCGCCAAGCGGGATCTTTGAAGAGAGTTATAGATTAGAGGTTAAAAGTGAAAAGTGAAAGCAACGACCCATCGCTTACACATTCCTCCGCTTCGACTTCCTCTTCCCAATAACCTCTAACTCTTAACTTGTAACATTCTCACCCCATGCCCAATCGCATCGACTCCACCTTCGCCCGCCTCCGCGAGACTCACCAAAAAGCCTTCGTCGCCTACGTCGCCGCCGGTGATCCGGATTTTGAAATCTCGCTGGAAATCATCAAATCCCTCGCCGACGCCGGGGCCGACATCATCGAACTCGGCCTACCCTTTTCCGACCCTCTCGCCGACGGCATCGTCAACCAAATGGCCGCCGAGCGTGCGCTCAAAGCAGGGATGACCACCACCCGTGCCATCGAATTGATCCGCCGCTTTCGCGAAACGCACGAGACTCCCATCGTCCTCTTCACCTATCTAAACCCCGTCTTCACCTACGGCTTCGAGAACTTCCACCACGACGCCGCAGCCGCCGGAGCCGATGGCATCCTCCTGCTAGATCTGCCGCCCGATGAAGCCGCCCTTAACAAGGACCTCGCCATCGGCGCGGGTCTCAAGCACATCCGCCTCATCGCCCCTACCACCCCGCCCGAGCGCGTCAAGATCCTCGCCCAGTCGTCGGAAGGCTTCATCTATCTTCTATCAAGAACCGGCGTCACCGGTTCCCACGGCGCACCCTCGGCGAACATCGCCGCCCAAGTCACTGCCATCCGCGAGCACAGCGACACCCCGATCTGCGTCGGCTTCGGCATCACCACCCCCGCCCAAGCCGCCGAAGTCGCGAAATCCGCGGATGGCGTGATCGTGGGCTCCGCCATCGTCAAACAAGTCGAGCTCCACCCGCAAACCGCTGCCGCCGCCGTTAGAAATTTCACCGCCCCGCTCATCGCCGCGACGAAAGCGTAGGAGCGCCCCTGGCCTTCTGCTAGGATTCCCCCTCGCCATCGGAGGGACACATCACGCCCTGCGACGGTCGTCGGATGGCCAACACCCACACCCGCGAAGAAGGCGGCGAATTCTTCCGCATCATCTCCGCCGCCCGCAAGGCTGCGCTCGCCCCACTTCCAGCGCCCGCAAGCAAGGAACACCTCAAAGTGGTATAGCCACCCCCAAGCACCTCTCGACAGCCATCACTCGTGTTGCCAATTTGACAACAGATTTCCGAATGAAAATCATCACCAAGCGTCGCATCCTCGACTATGCCAGACAGCACCCGAGCGCCGCCGCCAATCTCTCCGCATGGATCACCCTCGCCACCTCCGCCAAGTGGCAATCCATCGCCGACGTTCGCAAAGTCCTTCCTCATGCGAACCTCGCCACAGTCGGCAGTTCCAAGACCGTCACCATCTTCAACATCGCTGGCAACCACCACCGCCTCATTACTGCCATCCACTACAACACCCGCAGCATCTTCATTCTGAAAATCCTCACCCACGCTGACTACAGCAAAAACCGCTGGAAGAACGACCTCTAAGCCGATGAACGCCACCAAACCAACTCTCCCCAGCTTCGCCAAGCTGCCGAAGACCTACGAAGCCCTTTGCCGCCTACACCTGCCACGCACGCTGCATGATGAAATCGAACTCGATGCCGTCACCGAGATCATCGACCTCATGGCCGGTCACCCGCTCACCGCCGATCAAGCCGACTACCTCGAAACCCTCGCCGAGCTGGCCGCAGCCTACGAATCCGCAAACCACCCGGCACCCGCCACCCTGCCACCGCATGAATTCCTCGCCGCCCACCTCGAAAACATCGGCATGACCGCCACCAAGTGGGGCAAGCTCATCGGCATCGACCGCTCCACCGCCTCCCGCCTTCTCCGTGGCGAGCGCAAGTTCAACACCGCCCACGTCAGGAAAACCGCCGAGGCGCTCAGCTTGGAAATATCACTTTTGATTTAGCCGCCACCCTGAAAACGCCCAATCTCTACCTACAAAGTTCGCATCTGAGAGCCGTATGACAGTCGAGCAAGCAAGGCACAAAAAAGCCCACAATCTATTGAATTGCAGGCATTTGATATGGAGCCGGCTATCAGAGTCGAACTGATGACCTACTGATTACAAATGGTTAGGACACGGGTTGAAAGTTAGTGACTTGTGTAAAACTAACTTAAAAACTGCCACTTTACTGCCATCACGATTTTTCGTCACGCTTTTGATGAAAGTTTTTTCCGCCCCTTCCTCGTTGGATCGGAAATGACGGCTTGCCCCGGTCGAGGTTGAGGATGGCGGCGGGCCTCGGGTGCCAAGGGTGCGGGGCGGCGTCGAGTTCGAGGATGCCGGTCGTCGGTCGCTGCCGTCGAGGATGCCGCCGAGGATGCCGTCGAGGATGTCGAGGCATTGGTTGCCTGGTCGGTTGCCTGGTCGGTCGCTGCTTGTGTGGATACCCTTTACAGAATTCTGGCAAGGGTCGAGGTCGAGGTCGGTCGTCTCGATTTCATTGGTTGCGGCAAATTCCCGGAAGCGTCCGGTATTCGTCCCGCCGATCGTCCCGCCGATCGTCCCGGATGGTCCTGCCGTGGTGGACACTTTCGACGTGTCCCCCGATCCGCGGGAGGTGGTAATCGAAAAGTTTGACAGTATCGGTTACGCCCGTCCCGGATTGATCATGGATTGATTTTGGAAGCCTCCCGCCGTGGGTTCCTGCATAGCCCGCGATGGCTTCCTCCCCGGTTGTCCTGCCGAGCGTCCCCCGGCGCCATCCAATGGCGGCAGGGTCACGAATCGTCACGCTGGTTGGAGTGGTTGCCATGGCAACCAAATTTGCATGGATGCAGTCTGGCTTGCCGACAATTGTCGGCAAATTGGCATCGTCTCCTGGCTGGCCGTTACATGGCGTTACATGGCGTTACATGGCCGTTACATGCGCACGCGGGCGAGGTCGCCACGGAACGCTTCGCAAGCCCGCCCGCTAGCCAAGCTCCCCGCCGCGCAACAGCCAGCCGCCTGGGAGAAGGCGCAGGCAAAAGCCAAGGATGAAGGAAAGCCCGTCGCCGCCCGCCATGTAGAGGCCGCCGTCGCGGAAGTCTAATCCTTACCGATTCACTAAGGATTATGGGAACGAAAAAACGCGGCCATTTC
>JAYTEI010000450.1:0-2286 GCA_043735445.1 Akkermansiaceae bacterium
GCGAGATTCATGGCAGGTAAAATGGGATAGATCAGCCTTGCAAGCTGGTCAGCTCGTCGGTGTGGATGGTTTGGCGGGCGCGGTAGAGGGCGACGATGATCGCGAGGCCGACGGCGACTTCGGCGGCGGCGACGGTGATGACGAAGAAGACGAGCATCTGGCCGTTGTAGTCTGGCAGGCCGTTAGGAGTTGGGTTGAACCGGGAAAACGCGACCAGCGTTAGGTTCGCCGCGCTGAGCATGAGCTCCAGGCACATGAACACGATGATGATGTTCCGGCGGAGCACCACGCCCGCGAGGCCGATGGCAAAGAGGAGTCCGGAGACGAGGAGATAGTCGTTTAAAGAAGCCATAAGAAGTGATCAGTGAGCAGTGATCAGAGAAGAGGTTTATTCCGCCTGCCGCTTGGAGAGCACCACCACGCCGACGGTGGCGACGAGGAGCAGGACGCCGAGGATTTGGAACGGGAGATTGTATTCGGTGAACAGCGTGTGGCCGATGAGATGGACGTCGGGGAGTTTTCCTTGGGTGAGGGTGGTGGCGATCTTGCTGCCCGGAGTGAAACCACCGGCTGCGGAGACGAGCGTTTCCTTGTCGAGCACTGGCGCGAGTTTGTTAGGCGAGCGGGCGAGGATGCCGATGAGTTGCACCATGAAGGCGGCGACGAGAGCGATCCCGGCGGCAATTGGTAACAGGGGCTTGGCTGGTTTTTCCTCATCCTTGAGATCGAGCAGCATGATGATGAAAAGGAACAACACCATCACCGCGCCGGTATAGACCAGGATTTGAATCACCCCGACGAAGAAGGCGCTGAGGCCGATGAACAAACCAGCCAGGCCGACGAAGCAGGTGACTACCGAGAGTGCGCTGGATACCGGATTGCGGAAGGCGATCACCGCCACGCCGCCGATGAGCATGACGGTGGAGAAGAGCCAGAAGAGATAGGAGGGCATGAGAAGAAGTGGAAAGTGATCAGTGATCAGTGATCAGTGGAGAGGCTTACTTAAGTTCGTTCCACTTGTTGACGAGGCCGACGCGGGTGCCGCCGATTTCGTAGAGGCGCTTTTTGTCGTGGACCATATCGGCGCGCTTGAGGCCGGTGATGAGGTAGTCCTTGCGCAGATAGATTGCCTGCTCGGGGCAGACTTCCTCGCACATCCCGCAGTAGATGCAGCGGATCATGTCGATCTCGAATTCCAGCGGGCGTTTCTCCACTTTGGCCCATGGATCATCGGATGGGATTTCAGCGGGGATAATCTTGATGGCCTTGGGCGGGCAGATGAATTCGCAGAGCTGGCAGGAAACGCAGCGTTCGCGACCTTGCTCGTCGGTGACGAGTGCCGGTGCTCCGCGGTAGTATTCAGGTAGATGGTCATCCCAGCGTTGTTCGGGGAATTGCATGGTCACGCCGAGGCCGGACGAGGCGAGCGACTCAGCACCCGCCGATTTGCCGCGCAGCGATTTGACCGCGTGGGTCATGGTGAGGATGAAGCCTTTGATGAGGGCTCCGAAGTAAATTTTCTCACCGAAATTGAGCTTCGGGCGATGGAGTTTGACGACGGCCATGAGAGTGGGATTAGGAAAGCGGGTTGGCGAGTTGGCGGAGTTTTTCCAGGTTCAGGGCTCCGCCGCCGCGAAGGTAGAACCGGGTGATCGCTTCACGAAGAGTGCGGTAAAGGGCAGGATCGGTGATGGCGAGGTCTTTTGGTAAATCCGCTTCCGCAAATTCCACGGCGGCTCCGACATCTGCCCATCGGCGCTCCTTCAGCGCCGTGGCGATCCCATCCGGACGGGTGAGCAGTGTTTGAGCGGTGATTTCTTGTTCGCGGGTCATGGCGTTCGATCCGATTCAGAGTGCGACATCGAGGTAAATGAGGTTTTCCAAGCCCTGTGCTTTTGCGGCAGGGGGAAACGCGTTGACGATCCTTTTGATTTCCCCGATGTCGGGCTGATAAGCCTTTAGCAGATAGAGAATGTCCTGGATATCCTTCTCGGCGGCGCGGGTAAGCTTCGAGGCCACGATGTTCTCGATCGGTGGCCGGTAGATTTCCAAGCGCCCCATTCTTTCCATCAGAACCGGAGTGAACTTTCCGGTTTGGACAATACCGGGTTCTACTATCTGGAGATATTGTTCTTCCGGCTCCAAATATTCCTTTGGGTTGAAAAGAATACCGGCTTGTTCCGCAGCTGCCTTCAGTTCGAGAGTATCGTAATGGCTCTCAGGCTTCCAAATATCCAAATCGCGTGAGGCTCGTTCCGGCATGTTGCCGAGAAGGCATGCCGCGGA
>JAYTEI010000451.1:0-11048 GCA_043735445.1 Akkermansiaceae bacterium
GCCGACGACCTCGCCACGGTTTCCCTGCTGCTTTCACAATACCGCCGCCACAGGGACGGGAACCCCGTCGGCTCGAATGAGGAAATCGCCGCCGACCTCCTTGGGCACAATCCGCAAGGTGTTGCCTACCTGCCTGCGAAGGGATCCTTTTTAGACGCACAAGCCCGTCTCATCGACCGTTGGGGCACCCCGTATTTTTTTCACGCTCTATCCCACGACCGAATGGACATCCGCTCCGCCGGTCCCGACCATGAGTTTTGGTCCGCAGACGACATCGTCCATCACCCCGGGGACTAGCCGCCGCGCCGCACGGGATTTACCTGGGCAACTCGGCCGAGGGGGTCGTTTCCGGCGGCACCAACATTTGAACGGTTATCAATCGCCAGTGTTTGCTGGCGGGTGTTGAGACCGAGCACGGCTTCCTTAGCATTGCTTCCTGCCGCTTCCTCCCTAACCTTTCGCCAGCCACGACCGAAAACCCCATGAAAACCCTCCTTCTCCTGACATCCTTGTCCGCCACACCAGCCGCATGTAGATGAGATTGCTGCGGCTGAAACCCTTGCCATGGTGGAGCTTGAGGTCGGCGCTGAGCTTGGTGAGCAGGGCTTTTCCATAGTCGGCCCGGATTTTCCCACCTTGCTCGAATTCGACGATGTCGTGGCCGATTTGCCAGTAGGTCTCCGTGATGCAGGCGTTGACGGCTTGATGCGCCCGAAGTTGCCCAGTGGTGTAAACTTCGGAGATGCGCCCGAGGAGGCGCTGGTATTCGAAATCGGAGTCCAACTCAGTATTCATGGCCGCTCTCCTTTCGGCAGTTGCTTGAGCATGCGGTCGAAGTCGGACTCGAAGAGGCGGTCTTGGGTGATGCGGTATTTTACGAATTCGCTCTCGGCGAAGGTTTTGGCGAGGTTTTGGCGGTGACTTTGCCGGGGTGGTCGAGCAGATCCCGCTCGTTGAACTGGAGGAAGGCGTCGAGTTTCCCGGCCCAGTCCGGCCATGGTCATGGGGATGCCGCGCTCGGCTTGGTCCTCGGCGTAGTCGAGATACATCGTGACGAAGCGGTCGAGCGATTTGAGTTCCTTCTCGCTGAGGTAGTTTTTGGCGACGACGACGTCGGGCTTGAGGATTTTTCCCTTGGGGGCGTTGCGCCAGGTGGTGAGGCCCATTTGGTCCTTGGTGCTGTCGGCCCTTTTGACGATCAGCCCGGCGGGGGTGTGGCCGTGGATGGCGAAATGCAGCTTGTTCTGGACGGTGGCGAAGTAGGTCTGGGTGGTGTCCGCGTCCGAGCTGTAGTCCATGGCGGTGGCGTAGATGTCGGTGATTTTCTGGTAAAAGCGGTGCTCGCTGGCGCGGATCTCGGCGAGCAGGTTGTCGAAATAGGCCGGGTTGAAGAAGGTGCCGTTTTTCAGGCGTTCCTTGTCGAGCACGTAGCCACGGATGGAGAAATCCCGCAGGATGCGGATGGCCCATTGGCGGAACTGGGTAGCGCGGGTGGAATTCACTCGGAAGCCGACGGCGATGATGGCGTCGAGATTGTAGAACCGGGTGGTGTAATCCTTGCCGTCCTCGGCAGTATGTCGGAAATCCCGACATACTGATTTTTCATCCAGTTCGCCGGTGTCGAAGATGTTCTTCAGGTGCTCGGTGACGGTGCTGCGGCCTTTCTCGAACAGCCCGCTGATGAGCTTCTGGGTGAGCCAGACGGTCTCGTCTTCCACGCGGACCTCGATGCTGTTTTCGCCAGCCTGGGTGGTGAAGACGAGGAACTCGGCGGTGCTGTTGCGGATGTGGAGTTTCTTTTCCTCGCTCATAGTGGTTCGCCTCCTTCGTTGAGGATGGAGAGGTAGGCGTCATAGGAGAAGACGCGGTTGCGGCGTTGGCCGGTGAGTTCGCGGGCGATGCCGGCCGCGAAGAGTTGGGCCATGGTCTTGTTGGCGGTGGGGAAGGTCATGGCGCTGAGTTGGCAGAGCTGGGGGAGGTTGAGTATGGGGCGTTGGCGGATCTCATTAAACGAATCATGAGCGGGAGGTGGTGACGGTGCGGACGGCGCGGAGGCGGTGGCCGGCGGCGAGGGTTTCCTCGATGAACGCGAGGAAACCGCCTGCGGGGTGGCAGGGTATGACATCGAAGGGGATCAGATCTTCGCCCGCGCGGACGAGGTTTTTGTCATGGGCATCGAAGACGCCGAGGTTGTCATGGCGGCGGTAGTAAGCGCTATCGGTGATTTTCTCGAAGCCGCGTGCGGCGAACCAAGCGTCGATTTCGGCAGTGCTGACTGGGATGATGTCGAAGCGGGGCTGGGAGGTGACGAGGGCGAGTTCACCGTTGGCCTGGTGGATGACGCCCTCCAAGCGGTTGAGTCCGGGAACGAGGAGGTTCTGGAGGTGGAGGCGCTCCAGATACTCGACGGGCGAGGCTTCCCAGAGGTGGAAGCGGCGGGCGTCCTGCGCGGAGGAGACTAGCGCCAGCTCAATGCCGGGGCTGAGGCCGAAGACGCCGTTGCGGGTGACCTTGCAGTAGCGATCAGTCACCTCGTCATGGAACAGTTCGTGTTCCTGCCCGCCACGGATGACCCTTCTGGGAAGGTCATCGGGGTTCAGCAAGAGACCCAAACCGTCTGCCCATTGAAGGAGACCGCTTTCCTGCCGGGCGAGCGTGGTCGGCCCAGATGCTTCTCCATCTCCCGATAGGCCTCCTCGGAGGAAATCGAGCGCCGCGAGGACAAGATCTCCTGCATCCGCGACTCGCTGATCAGCGGGCGGACGGGAGTGGCCGTCGGACGTTCGGTTTTCACTAGGCATGAGGATAGGGCGGAATCAGGGTCGTGACAAGGTAGGTTTTCTTTAATAAGCCCCCATTTTCTTCAGGTGGGCGTCCACTTTGGCGGCGAGGGCGGCGACTTCATCGACGAGCTGCGGCAGCGGGGCGGCGTAGCGGTCGGCGAGCAGGCGGATGCGGCTGGTGAGGGTCTGGGAGACGCGGTCCAGCTCGCCCTGCACGGCGGCGGCGAGGGTTTGTAGCCATTTGTCATCCACGACGAGGGTCTGGATCTCGGCCTCGGTGAGCCGCAGGTATTGCTCGTGGGCGAGCCGGTCGAGCGCGGTCTCGGCCTCGCGGATGGCTTTTTTTGAGGTCGGCTTCCTCGGTGTTGAGGCTGAGCCATTGCTTTAACACGGCGGTTTCATCCTTCGCGTCCTTGTCGCCTTTGATCTCCTTGAGCCGGGCATTGACCTCGGCCTTGTTGATCTTGTCGCCGATGTCGGGCTTGCCCTTGAGGGCGATCATGTCCTTGAAGCTGGAGCCTTGAGGGATGGTCACCGGCGGGGCCATGTCATCGGAGTCGCCGTATTTGTCGGAGACGTATTTGATGAACAGCATGAACAGGACGTAGTCCTTGTATTGTGAGGCATCCATGCCGCCGCGCAGTTCGTCGCAGGAGGCCCAGAGGGAGGAGTAAAGGTCAGATTTTTTGATGGCCATGGGCTTAATGTCTCGAAAAGGCGCGGCGGAAGGTGTCGGTATGCTCGGGGCGGGCGACGGCTTCAAAGACGATGGAGACGGATGAGTTTTTAGATGCGGGAGTGACTTCGCGTTTGGCGGGCACAGACATTTTATGGAACCAGTGTCTAAGGGAGCGGATTGTTGGCGACAAGGAGGGAATCCGTGGTGGTGACGATGTGGCGGAGGGTGAATGGCTCATTGCCGGAGGCGATGAATCACCAGCCTTTTTCGCGCTCGGATTTGACGACCCCGGTTTCCCGAGAATGCCTAGGAAAGGATTTCCAAGAGGCGACCGGTGGTGAAGGCTCTTCACGGCAGGCGCAGGCCAAAAGTGGGAATGGTCAGGATCACTTTGATTTTGAGCTTCCGGCACAGATCGCGCTAACCTAGTTTTTTCAAATCCTCCTCCTCGTAATCCCATGAGCACCCTAGCAACCACCGTTGACGGCCTGAAGTTCACCAACCCATTCGTGATCGGCTCTGGCCCTCCGGGAACTAACGTGAAGGTGATCAAGCGCGCGTTCAAAGAAGGCTGGGGCGGGGTGATCGCGAAAACCGTTAGTCTGGATTCATCGAAGGTCATCAATGTCAGTCCGCGCTATGCCAAGCTGCTGGCGGGCGATGGCAAGGAAGTTATAGGTTGGGAAAATATCGAACTCATCAGCGACCGGAAATTCGAGGTCTGGCTCGACGAGTTCAAGGAAGCGAAGGACGCACACCCCGAAGGAATCCTCATCGCCTCGGTGATGGAGGAATATAACAGAGATGCCTGGTGTGAAATTATCGAGCGCTGCCAAGACGCTGGCGTGGATGCATTTGAGCTAAATTTCTCCTGCCCCCACGGCTTGCCCGAACGCAAGATGGGCGCGGCCATGGGGCAAGATCCCGCCATCCTCGAAGAAGTCTGCGGCTGGGTGATGGGTGTTTCAAAACTCCCAGTGTGGGCGAAAATGACGCCTAACATCACACACATTGAGGAACCCTCCGCCGCCGCCTTGCGTGCCGGTTGCCATGGTGTTAGTGCCATCAATACGATCCGCAGCGTGATGGGGGTGAACCTCGAAACCCTGCGCCCCGAGCCAAGTGTGGAAGGTTACACCACCCCCGGCGGTTACTCGTCCAAGGCGGTGAAACCGATCGCACTGCGGATGGTGATGGAAATCGCCCAGCTCATTAAAAAAGACTATCCGGGCCGCAGTCTATCAGGACTCGGTGGTGTAGAAACCGGAGCCGATGCCGCGCAGTTCATCTTGTTAGGCAGCGACACGGTGCAAGTCTGCACCGGCGTGATGAAGTTCGGCTACGGCATGGCCAAGGATCTTTGCGAAAGCTTGCTGGAGTTTATGGAAGGCAAGGGCTTCGATACGATCAGTGATTTCAAAGGTCTGAGCCTGCCGTATTTCACCACCCACGCCGATCTCGTCAGCAAGCAACTCGCCCGCAAGGCCGAGGAAGCTGCCGCCAAGGAAAGCGGCATGGTGAAAAGCGACGCCGAGTGGAACGGCGATGATTTCGTTAAACAGTCGAACGCGTTGTCGCGCTAACCGGAAGTAGCTGCCGCGTCTCGCGGCAGGCAGCGCTTGGTGCGTCTCGCACCAAGGCAGTCAACTCAACTCTTAAACGAAATCCGGCTCACTCCCGGCACCGCGCGGATCACGCCGGTGATGGTGTCTGTGAAGGCTACCATGCTTTTGCGTTTGTATCCTAAATGCAGGGTGACTTGGCAGCGGTTGTTTTCCAGATCTTCGTCGATGTCGATCGCCTTGACCTTCACGTCTAACGGGGCAAGCGCCTTGACCAGCATTTCCACCGAACAGGTCGAGGGCGAAAACGATACTCCCAGATCCGAATACCAGTCGTTTTTGATCATCGATTCCACATAAGGAATCAGGCCGAGGATCAAGATCGAGCTTGCGAGCGCCACCAGCCCCACGCCGATCGCACCGGCCCCGAAGGCCAGCCCGATGATGGTCACAAACCACAACGTGGCCGCCGTCGTCACGCCACGGATCATGTGGTTACTCTGCCGGATGATCACGCCTGCGCCGAGGAAACCCATACCCGCCAGGACGCCCGCTGCGAGCCGCGCCGGGTCGGGATGCCAGCCGATCGCACTGTTCGGCAGGGCGAAACTGTGCCGGTAGAACTCGTCGGAAACGATCATCGCGATGCAGGCCGCCATGCTGACTAACAGCGTCGTGCGCAGACCGGCGGCTCGGCCATGGCGCTCGCGCTCGATCCCTAACAAAGTCCCGGCCAATGCCGCCAATCCCACGCGGATCAGGATTTCCGGGGTGAGTCCTTCCAAGAAATAGTTGGGAAAAGCGATGGCGGAAATCACAGATGCAGTCATGTCGCAGGATACATGAGTCCGCCGCCAACTGAAATGGAAAGCATGGCAAATTTCCCGGGTTAAGGACTTGCCTGAATGGCATGGAATACGCTGAATGATCTCAACCGTGCCAAACCTCGTCCGCCTATTTCTATGAGTTCTTCTGACAGCCAAGTCTGCCCGCTCTACATCGGCGGCAAGTGGGTGAATCTCACTAACAAAACCGCCAGCCCGGTCTTCAATCCATCCCGCGGCAGCGTCATCGCCAGCGTCCCGCTGTGCGGTGCGACGGAAGTGGACTTGGCCGTGGCCTCGGCGAAAGCAGCATTTCCCGCCTGGCGCGACACGCCGCCTAACGAACGGGCGCAAGTGTTGTTCCGGGCGAAGATCCTGCTCGATGACGCATTTGAGGAACTCTGCCTCGGCATCTCCACCGAGCATGGCAAAACCCTATCAGAAGCCCGCGGCGATCTGCGGCGGGGAATCGAGGTCGTGGAATTCGCCTGCGGAGTGCCCACCTTGTTGATGGGCGAGTGCTTGGAAAACATCGCTCGCGGCATCGACTGCCACACCGACCGCCATCCGTTAGGCGTGGTCGCCGGGATTTGTCCGTTCAATTTCCCCGCCCTCGTCCCGATGTGGATGTGGCCCATCGCCATCGCCTGCGGAAATACATTCATCCTCAAGCCGAGCGAAAAAGTCCCGCTCACGATGCAGCGGGTCGTCGCGCTGCTAGAGAAAGCCGGCCTGCCGCCCGGCGTCATGAACATCGTCCACGGCGGGCGTGAATGTGTGGATGCCATCCTCGAACATCCAGACGTTAGAGCGATCAGCTTCGTCGGTTCGACACCGGTCGCCCGCGAGATCCATCGCAAGGGAACCTCGCACGGCAAGCGCGTGCAAGCCGCTGGTGGCGCAAAAAATTTCATCATCCTGATGCCCGACGCCGATGTGGAGCGCACGGTGGAAGCGGTGAAAGACGGCGCTTTCGGTTGCGCCGGAGAGCGCTGCATGGCCGGCTCCACCGCAGTGGCCGTGGGTGATGCCGGGGAGAAACTGCTGCCCGCGCTGGCGGATCTGGTGAAGTCGATGAAAGTCGGGCCGACCGATGTTAGAGAAGACCAACCCGACATGGGCGCGGTGATTTCCGCCGAGCATCGGACCCGCGTGGCGGGTCTGATCGATGCCGGTGAACGCGCCGGAGCCAAAGTTCTAGCAGACGGCCGCCCCACGCATGTGGAAGAAGCGCCGGAAGGTTTTTTCCTCGGCCCCACCCTGATCGACTACGTCGAACAATCCAACCCGCTGATGGAAACGGAAGTCTTCGGCCCGGTGCTCGCCGTGATGCGGGCGAAGTCGTTAGATGAAGCCATCGCCTTGGCTAACAGGCAGTCCTTCGGCAACGGCGCGGCAATTTTCACCAACTCTGGCAAGGCCGCCCGCGAATTCCGCCGCCGAGTCAGCGCGGGGATGGTCGGCATCAATGTCGGCGTTCCCGCGCCGCTCGCTTACTTCCCGTTCAGCGGGTGGAACGATTCATTCTTCGGCGACCTGCACATCCAGGGCAAGGAAGGCGTCGAATTCTATACTCAACGGAAAACCACCACCACCCGCTGGTTCGGCTACGGCGACGGGGAAATCTGGGCGAAATAACATTGAAGAAATCCGAACCGCAGATGAACACAGATTTAAGAATCATAAAAACATCATCTTTAATCTTCATCCGCGTCTATCTGCGGTTTAAAAACTCTTAATTTCTTGATAGAAGCATGACCCTATTGATTCAAAACGGAACCATCGTCACTGCCGACGCGCAGTTCACCGGAGATATACTTTGCCGGGATGGCTTGATCGTAGAAATCGGTCCTGATCTGACGGCTCCGACCGATTGCGAAATCATCGACGCCACCGGTAAGTATATCTTCCCCGGCTTCATCGATCCGCATGTGCATATCTATCTGCCGTTCATGGGCACCTTCTCGAAGGACGACTACATCACCGGCAGCAAGGCCGCGCTAATGGGCGGAACCACCACGCTGATAGAAATGTGCTGTCCCTCCCGGAGCGATGATCCGCGCGAGGCGATCCGACTTTGGAAGAGCAAGGCGGCTGGGATTTCATCGTGTGATTACACGTTCCACATGGGCGTCACGCGCTTCGACGATGGAACGGCGGCTGCGCTCAAAGCCATCGTCGCCGAGGATGGCATCACTTCATTCAAGGTGTTTCTTGCTTACAAGGGCGCATTCGGGATTGAGGACACGGAACTCTATCAGACACTAGCACTGGCTAAGGAACTCGGCGTGGTGGTCACCGCGCATTGCGAAAATGCCGATCTCGTTTTGGCAACCCAGAAGAAGCTCGTGGCCGAGGGCAAGACCGGACCCGAGTGGCACGAGCCGTCGCGACCGATCAGCGTGGAGGCGGAAGGCTGCCACCATTTGATGACCTTCGCCGAGCTAACGGGAGCGGAAGTTTACGTCGTCCACACCAGTTGCATTCCTGCGGTGGAAGCGATCACCGCCGCCCGCAAGCGCGGGGTTAAAGCTTGGATCGAGACGGTCGCACCGTATCTAACACTGGATAGCAGTTATGCGGAGTTGCCGGATTTCGAGGGCGCTAAATATATCATGAGTCCGCCGATCCGCGCGAAGGAGCACGGCGATTTCCTGTGGCAATGCCTCGCCGATGGCACCGTCAACACCGTGGGCACCGACCACGCGCCGTTCGATTTCGCCACCCAGAAACACATGGGCCACCCGGATGCTAACAAGTGCGTGGATGCCAGTTTGAACCCCACCGGCAAGGCCGGAGACTTCACGCTCATTCCTAATGGCATCCCGAGCGTGGAGGAACGGGTGAAGCTGCTCTACACCGAAGGCGTCTGCCGCGGCCGGATCGATCTTCAAACGCTCGTCCGTTGCGCCAGCACCCAAGCCGCGAAAATCTTCGGACTCTATCCGCGCAAGGGCACTCTCGCGGTTGGCAGCGATGCCGACATCGTGATCTGGGATCCGCTGTGGAGTGGCAAAATTTCCGCCGCCACCCACTCGATGGCCACCGACTACTCCGCCTTCGAAGGCCGTGCAATCCAAGGTCGCGCCGAGCTGGTGACCGTGCGCGGCAAGGTGATGGTCCGCGACGGCGCATGGTGCGGAGAAACCGGCTGGGGAAATTTCCTGCGCCGCCAACCCCGGCTCTAACATGCACCCGCCGCGCCCCGCCGATGACAGCCTAACCAACGCCGACCTCGCGCCGGTGCCGCCAGAGCAACGGTCGTGGTCGATGTGGAGCTACGCCGCACTGTGGACTTCCATGGCCGCGTGCATCCCCACTTACATGCTTGCCTCCTCGCTGATCGCCGCAGGCATGAACTGGTGGCAGGCGGTCCTAACGGTATTTCTCGGCAATGTCATCGTCCTCATCCCGATGATGCTCAATGCCCACGCTGGCACCAAATATGGCATTCCGTTTCCCGTCTATTGCCGTGCCTCATTCGGCACGTTTGGCGCAAACGTGCCCGCGCTGTTGCGGGCGCTGGTTGCGTGCGGTTGGTTCGGCATCCAGACATGGATCGGCGGCGCTGCTATCCACAAAATCCTCGCGGTGTTCGTCCCCTCAATGGCCACCGGCCTGCCATTGCCCGCACTCGGCATCAGCGTCAGCCAGCTCACATGCTTTCTGTTTTTTTGGGGAATCAACATGTGGGTTATTCACCGTGGCATTCACACGATCCGCTTGTTGCTGTTGATTAAGGCTCCGCTGTTAGTTGCGCTTGGATTGCTTCTAGTATGGTGGGCCTACAGCAAGGCGGGAGGCTTCGGCCCGATGCTTGCCGCGCCGTCCGCATTCGATCCGGGCCAGCCGCAGGAAGGCAAATTTCTATCAGTCTTCATTCCATCGCTCACCGGCATGGTCGGCTTCTGGGCCACGCTCTCGCTAAACATCCCGGATTTTTCCCGCTACGCCCGTTCTCAGAAGGACCAAATGTTAGGCCAGGCGATCGGCTTGCCCGCGACCATGGCGCTCTATTCATTCATCGGCGTGGCGGTGACCTCCGCGACGCTGGTGATCTTTAAAGATATTGATAAACCGCTGTGGGATCCGGTCGATGTGCTCACTCGTTTTAAAAACCCGGTGGTGCTCGTCGTGTCGATGCTTGCCATCTGCGTCGCCACGCTTGCCACTAACATCGCCGCCAACGTGGTCAGTCCCGCCAACGATTTCTCTAATCTTGCGCCGAGGAAAATATCATTCCGCACGGGCGGATTCATCACTGGCATCATCGGCGTGTTGATGATGCCATGGAAACTCATCGCACTTCCCAGCGACTATATCTTTACTTGGCTCGTCGGTTACAGTGCGCTGCTAGGCCCGATCGCGGGAATCATGATTGCTGATTACTTCGTGATCCGCCGCTGCAAGTTAGACACGGACGACCTCTATCGTGCAGACGGGATATACCGCTACCATTCCGGCTTCAGTTATGCGGGGATCGGCGCATTCATCCTCGCCGCAGTGCCGAGTCTTCCCGGTTTCCTCGTCCAGACCGGTGTGCTCGCCAATACTCATCCGACGTTCACGGCGATCTATCAGCAAGCGTGGTTCGTCGGCTTTGGTCTGGCGTTTGTGCTGTATCTTCTTTTCCGTAAACTTTCACCCGCCGCCGTCAAACTCTAACTCTCCATCGTCATGCCCCAGCTCCCTCCGTTCGATTACACGCCGAGACCCTACAACGGCCCGTCACCCGAGGAAATTCTCGCGCTGCGCAAGGAGTTCGTAAACCCGGCGATTTTCCATTACTACAAGAAGCCGATCGCGATTGTCGAAGGAAAGGCGCAATACTTATTTGATGAAACCGGCAGACGTTATCTCGACGGCTTCGGCGGCATTGTCACGGTGAGTGTCGGTCATTGTCATCCAGAAGTGTTGGCCGCCGCGACGCTCCAGAACGAGACGATCAACCACACCACCACGATCTATCTGAACCCCGGTATCGCCCTTTATGCCAAGGAACTCGCCGCGAAAATGCCGGGCGATCTTAAAGTTTGTTATTTCGTGAACTCTGGCTCCGAGGCCAATGACCTCGCCGTGTTGATGGCCCGCGCTTATACCCAAAATTACGATGTCATCGCCCTGCGCAATGCCTATCACGGCGGCAGCCCGAGCGCGATGGCTCTAACGTCTCATCACACCTGGAAGTATAATGTCCCTC
>JAYTEI010000452.1:0-11032 GCA_043735445.1 Akkermansiaceae bacterium
ACCGATGGATTTTTCGTTAGCGGAAATATCAGCACCTCGGGCGCCTCCGGCAGCGCCTCACTGGATATACCCATTTCCGGTCCCAAGGGCCAAGGCAGCATCCACGTCGAAGCGAAGAAATCCGCAGGCGTCTGGACCTATTCCAGCTTGGAAGTCGCCATCCCAGGCCAGCCGGAAAGAGTCCAGTTGGCGCGTTGAAACAGCCGATTCCAGCGGCTCGCTTCTCCCTTGCCCATCCGCCGCGCCGCACCTAGTCTCCGCGCTCCCGCCGATGAGCACTAAACCTGTATTTCTCTACGACACGACCCTGCGCGATGGCACGCAGGGCGAAGGATTCCAACTCTCCGGACTGGATAAACTGCGGATCGCCCAGCGGCTCGACGAGTTCGGCATCGACTACATCGAAGGCGGCTGGCCCGGCTCGAATCCCAAGGACATCGAGTTTTTCCGCGAGGCGAAAAACCTCAAGCTCACCCACGCCAAGCTTGCCGCATTCGGCTCCACCCGCCGCGCGGATACGCCGGTCGAGGAGGATCCGCAAGTCCGCCTGCTGCTGGAAGCCGAGACGCCAGTGGTCACCATTTTCGGGAAAAGCTGGGAGCTCCAAGTCACCGAAGTCCTGCGCACCACCGTCGCGGAGAACCAGGCGATGATCCGCGACACCGTTGCCCATTTGGTCAAACACGGTCGCGAGGTGATCTACGATGCGGAGCACTTTTTCGACGGCTACAAGGACTCACCCGCCCACGCGCTGGCCACCCTGCAAGCCGCTGCCGACGGCGGTGCAGCGTGCCTCGTCCTCTGCGACACCAACGGCGGCACGCTGCCCTCCGAGGTCACGGAAATCTGCGAGGCGGTGATCAAACACTTGCCTAACACCCCGCTCGGCATTCACACCCACAACGATTGTGAACTCGCCGTTGCCAACGCCATCGCCGCCGTTAGAGCCGGGGCCAGCCAAGTCCAAGGCACCATCAACGGTTACGGCGAACGCACCGGAAATTGCAATCTAACGTCCGTGATTCCCATCCTCCAGCTCAAGCTGGACATCCCAGTCGTCCCGCACTTGGAGCAACTCCGCGACCTCTCGTACTTCGTGGACGACGTGTCCAACAACCCGCATTTCGCGCGCGCCGCATTCATCGGTCGCACCGCCTTCGCCCACAAGGGCGGGATGCATGTGAATGCCGTGCAAAAGCTCGCCCGCAGCTACGAGCACATCGTTCCCGGCAGCGTCGGAAACTCGCAAAACATCCTCGTTTCTGAACTCAGCGGCCAGTCTAACATCCTCGTGAAAGCAGCGGAACTCGGCATCCCGCTGGAGAAAGGTTCACCCGAAGCCAGCGCCGTCCTGCGCCGCGTGAAGGAACTCGAAAACGACGGCTACTCCTACGAAGCCGCCGGTGGTTCGCTAGAACTGCTGATCCGCCGCGAGCTGGGGACTTATGTGAAGCCCTTCGACATCACGGAATACCACACCAGTTTCCGCCAATACCGCGACGGCCATCCGCCGGTCTGCGAGTCCACCGTGAAGCTCGCCGTCAACGGCACGCCCGAGCTAACAGTCGCCGAGGGCAACGGCGTGGTCAACGCGCTGGACATCGCCTTGCGCAAGGCGCTGCTCCCCTTCTATCCGGAAATTTCCCAAGTCTCGCTGGTCGATTACAAGGTCCGCATCCTCGACGGCCACGACGCCACCGCCGCCCGCACCCGCGTGCTCATCGTCTCCACCGACGGCGTCTCCACCTGGGGCACCGTCGGCGTCTCGGACAATATCATCGAAGCCAGTTGGCTCGCGCTGGTGGACGGCATCGACCTCTTTTTACAGCGGAGGAAATAGGAGGGTGGACGCCCTCGTCCCCCTGCCATGAAACCAACCGGTGAACGTCTGAGACTATCAGAAACGTGAAATCGACGGGTAGCCGACTGCGGCTGCGGCGCCGCGATGCGTCGTGGGGAGCTGCACAAAGTGGAAGACCCGCCCCAAACGAAAGTGATCTCAGATACGGCTAGGTCATTTGGTGAGCAGGCGCAGAGGAGAGGATGTGGCCGCGACTTAGCCGCGAGTCCCACGAAGTGAAAGATGCAAACCTAACATACCGGCACTCATCGAGTGGCGAGCCGGATGCATGAAATTCGCCCTTCCTCTATTTGATCTTTCTGCCCTCGACTGGAGGGTAACGGGCAGTGCTTGCTGCCGCAGTCCGCGCTCAATATTCCCGCTTGAGCAGATGCGTTGCGATCTCGCTCAGGCGTTCGGCCTTTTTCCCGAATGGCAACAGCGCATTCATCGCAGCCTTGGTCAGCTTCGCCGCCTCCTTGCGGGAAGCGTCGAGGCCGAGGATCGCTGGGTAGGTCGATTTATCGACGGCTTGATCCTTGCCCGCAGTCTTGCCTAACATCTCGGTGCTTTGGGTGACGTCCAGGATGTCGTCGATCACTTGAAATGCCAACCCGAGTGCATGGCCGAACTGGGTGAGTGCTTTCATTTTCGCCGGCGTCGCATTGGCAGTCATCGCGCCGAGCCGCAGCGAGGTGGTGAGTAGCGCGGCGGTTTTTGCCTCATGAATGCGGACCAGATCGCGCCTGGTTAGAGTTTTCCCTTCACCCTCCAGGTCCATCACTTGGCCACCTATCAGCTTCCGGCTGCCGCCCGTTACCGCGAGTTCAGAAATGTAGTCGCGGGTGCCGTAGCGCTTTGTCTCCGGCGTCTGGGCGAGCACGATGAATGATTCCGTTAGCAATGCATCGCCGCAGAGCACGGCCATGCCTTCACCATAAACCTTGTGGCAAGTCGCCCGGCCGCGGCGGAGATCGTCGTCGTCCATCGCGGGTAAATCATCGTGGACGAGCGAGTAGGTGTGCATCAGTTCCACCGCGCAAGCCGGGGCGAGTGCATCGGAAATTTCCCCGCCGCACGCTTCCGCCGCTGCTAGACAAAGCACCGGCCGCAGCCTTTTGCCACCGGCGAAAACGCTGTAACGCATCGCCGCATGAATCGTCGCCGGGCGTTCGTTCGCTTTGGGCAAAAACGCATCCATCGCCGCGTCCACTTCGGCAGCGCAGGCGGTGAGGTAGCTTTTTAAATCCATGGTAAACTATCAGAATTTCTTTCAACCACAGATTAACGGGATGCACGCAGATAAGAGGAATGAACAGCAGACTGAACAATCAAAATTCTATTTCTTATCCCTTCTTCCATCTGCGTTGATCCTGTTCATCTGTGGTTCAATAAATCCACTCACAGAATCTCCGCGATTTGCACCGCATTGAGCGCAGCCCCTTTTCGCACTTGATCGCCGACCACCCAGAGATCGAGCGCGTTGTCGAATACCAAGTTCTTGCGGATGCGGCCGACGAGGCAATCATCCTTGCCGGTGGTGTCGAGTGGCACCGGGAAAAGTTTGTTAGCAATGTCATCCATCACCTGCACGCCCGACTTGTTAGTATAAGCGGCCCGCGCGGTATCCGCATCCACCGGACGCTCGAACTGCGCGGTGATCGACACCGAGTGGGACCGATAGACCGGCACCCGCACGCAGGTGCAGGAAACTTTGAGGTCTGGCAGATCCATGATTTTTCGGCCTTCGTTGAGCATTTTCATCTCTTCCTTGGTGTAGCCGTTATCCGTGAAACTATCCACCTGCGGGATCACATTGAACGCGATCTGGCGCGGATAAACTTTGAGGGTCACCGGCTCGCCAGAATGGATCGCCTTCATCTGCTCTTCTAATTCGACGATGCCCTGCGCACCTGATCCAGACACTGCCTGATAGGTCGAAGCAATGATAGCCCGCAGCCCGAACGCTTCGTGCAAAGGCGCCAGTGCCATCAGTGAAATGATCGTCGTGCAGTTCGGATTGGCGATGATGCCACGCGGGCGGTTCTTCGCGGCTTGTGGGTTGATTTCCGGCACTACTAACGGCACGTTCGCGTCCATCCGGAAGGCGGAGGAATTGTCGATCACCACCGCGCCCGCCGCTGCGGCTGACGGTCCGTATTCCAAGGAAATCCCGCCGCCCGCGCTGAACAGCGCGATGTCCACCCCCGCGAAAGACTCGTGAGTGAGTTCCTCCACCGCGATTTCTTTCCCACGGAAAATCATTTTTTTCCCAGCGGAACGTGCTGAAGCCAGCAACGTCAGTTTCCCCAGCGGGAACTTCCGCTGTTCGAGACAAAGGAGCATTTCGACACCGACGGCACCCGTGGCACCTACAATCGCTACATGAGGATGATTCATTATTAAGAACCGGCCACTTTTGCCGGAGCGCAGAGCATACCGAGAACCGCCGGGCTGGCAAACGATTCGTTTGCAGCATCGTGGCGGCGGTTTCCCGCCGCCAAGCCCATCCTCGGACCTCATCCAGATTTCCAGCTACTCACACTCTGAACAGCCAGGCATCCACCGCCAGTGATGTCCAAGTGGGTTTCTTAAGCGGGGACCATAGCGATGCTGCCCCCGGACGGTGAAGAGAATGACACTCTCTTTGGTGGCCTGGTCCTCGGCTGTTAAGAAGCCCATTTTAGAAGGCTGTCCCGCTGTCATTACTTTTGCAAAGTACAAGGAGATATTTTGGAATTTGAAAATTATTGCTTGAATTGGAACGCATGGGCGAATTCAAATGCCGTTTTAAGGCAATCCGCTCGACCGAGTCCCGCCCCCCAGCGACCCGATGACCAGCCCCCCCGCACCTCGAAGAAAAGGCAACCTTGCAGACGGTTGGCGGGTCGGGCCGCGCCTTGAGAGAACCGCCCTCAACGCCTTATGGAGAAGTGGTTTTTTTCCCCGAGTGATGGCGGTTTTGTTTGTTGGGTTGGTGATGCCTACGCAGGCCGCGGGGGAGAAATCGGTGGCCGCCGTCGCGGTGGAGGTTCCGCCGGTGATTGATGGCCAGTTGAATGACGCGGCTTGGCAAGGCTCCGCGGTGATTTCCGGCCTGAAGCAAGTCGAGCCGCTCCCGGGCAAACCCATGACTGAGGCGACGGAAGTCCACATGGTGTATGATCAAACGGCGCTCTACATTGGAGTCCGTTGTTACGACCGGGAACCGGGTGGCATCCTGGCCCGCGGTCGGGAGCGCGACGGATCAGTCCTGGTGGGTGACCATGTGGCATTTTTTTTCGACACGTTTCACGACCGCCGCAATGGCTATGTATTCGCCGTAAGTCCCGACGAAGGCCGTTGGGACGCTCTGGTGAGCAATCATTTCACCGCCAACACCGATTGGGACGGCATTTGGGATGTCCGCTGCCGGAGGGATGAAAAGGGCTGGACTGCGGAAATCGTCATCCCTTTCAAGACGCTCGCCTACGATCCGAAAGGAGAGGAATGGGGATTCAATTTTTCGAGGAGCATCGCCCGCAAAGGGGAGAGTGGGCGCTGGACCTCGCCGCGGCCGGAAACCAAGGTGCATTACGCGGGTAACGCCGGGACTCTAACCGGACTGCATGGCTTGCCGGTGCATCTCGGATTGGAGATTTCGCCTTATGTTCTGGCCCGCTCTCGCAAGGAACAAGGTGAAGACGCGGATCTCAGCGGAGATGCGGGACTCGACGTCCGCTGGAGGATCAACCCTGGACTGACCGCCACGCTCAGCCTCAACACCGACTTCGCCGATACGGAGGTGGACCAACGCCAAATCAATTTCACCCGCTTCCCTTTATTCTTCCCGGAAAAACGGGACTTTTTCCTTGAGGATTCCGGGATCTATCGGTTCGCCGATTTGAATGAAGGGTTGCTAATTCCTTATTTCACGCGTCGGGTCGGACTTTCAGAAACCGGCGAGCAAGTGCCCATTATCGGCGCGGGAAAACTTTCGGGACGCGTGGGGGATTATGAGATTGGCGTGACCAGTGCCTATCTTGACGCGGCGCAAGGCGTGGAAGCAAAGCCGGTATTCGCCGGACGGTTAACGCGGCAGGCGTTTGGCGAATCCACAGTAGGACTCATTGCCACGGTCGGCGACCCCCGGTCGGATGGGGACAATACGATGCTGGGATTCGATTTCCGCTACCAAACTTCCGAATGGCTCGGCGATGAGACTCTGGTCGCGAATTTATTCTATCTCACGTCCCAGACCGATCCGGTCGCATCACCCGACTTCACCGGCCATGCCTATGGAATCGGCCTCAGTTGGCCGGGCGACAAAATCAAGATCGAGGCACAAGCCGCGGAAATCAGCGCGGGCTTCGATCCCGCGCTGGGCTTCATCCGCCGCAACGATGTCCGCTACTACGCGAGCAATTCGCGGTATTTGATCCGCCCCGAAAGCCCAACCTGGTACCAGTGGTTCAGCTTTATCTATGCGAACCAGATCTACACCGACCTGGACAATGACCTGCAAACGCGCAGCCACAGCTTCTATCCGCTGGCGGTAAGGCTCGCGGGCAATGACGAGATCAGCCTCGGCATCACCGATACCCTCGACCAGCCGGCCTATCCATTCACCTTGCCCGGTGGCGTTACGATCCCCGCGGGCAGCTACGACATGACCACCTGCGAGTTGAAATGGAAGATGGCGGAACGCCGCGCATTGAGTGGAGAAACCGGCCTGCGGGGCGGCGACTATTACGGCGGGGACTGGCGCTCCGCCTTTGCGAATCTCTCGTGGATCCCTATCAGTCTAACCGCTTTCGGACTCGGCTACGATTACAACCATTTCGACCTGCCGGGTGGTGCAATCGACAGTCATCTGTTGAGTCTGTGGTTGGCGTTGAGGTTCACCCCCCGCGTGCGTTGGTCCAATCTCATTCAGTACGACACCATTTCGAACACCGTGGGATTCAACTCAAGATTCACTTGGGAATACGGGCCCGGTCGGCAGATCGACGCCGTCCTCAGCCAACTCTACTATGACGGGACCACCGGTTTCCAACTGTTGGATTCCGAACTGGTCGCCAAGCTGGGCATGCAGCTCCGCTTCTAACTCCCCCAACCACACCATGATTGCAAGCACACTCATAGCGCCGGAAAAAGCTCCAGTTTCCGGCCCGTCCCGGACCCTCCGTCCCCGCGTGGATGGCAAGTTCCTAACGGTAAATGGCAAACGGTTCTGGATCAAAGGCATCACTTACGGCAGCTTCAGCGCGAATGACGCGGGCGAGCCGTATCCGCCGTTCACGCGACTGAAGGACGACTTTTCGCGGATGCGCGACGCCGGCATCAACACCGTGCGGCTCTACAACTCGCCCACCCAACGCATCGCCGACGCCGCTTGGGAAAAAGGCTTGATGCTCATTCCCGAGGTCGGCTGGGGACCTCGCTTTTGCGAACTGGGGACCGACCGCGAGGACTATCTCTATAAGTGGGCCGAGGCGCGCACCAAGGAACTTGCCGGGCACCCCGCGATCCTGATGTATTCGATCGGCAATGAAGTGCCGCCCCTGATCGTGCGCTGGTATGGCGTGCCGCGGGTCAGCGAGTTCCTGCGGAACCTTTGCAACATCGTCAAAGAGCATTCCGACGGCGGCCTGGTCACCTATGTCAACCATCCGCCGACCGAGTATCTGAATCTGCCGAACTTCGACATCGTTTCCTATAACATCTATCTGGAACGCGAGCAGTGTTTCCGGGATTACCTTGCGCGCCTGCACAGCCTGGCAGGAGAGCGGCCGTTGTTCCTGGCGGAACTGGGTCTCGACAGCGCGAAGCACGGCAACGACGAGCAGGCCGAATTCCTCGGACGATTCCTGCGGGCCAGCTTCGAAAAGGGTCTTTGCGGCACCGCTGTTTACAGTTGGACGGATGAATGGAGCATTTTCGATGAAGACATCGAAGGCTGGGCATTCGGCGTCACCGATTCCGAGCGCCGTCCGAAACCCGCGCTCGAGGTGGTTAGCGAGGTTTACCGGCAGAACCACTATCAGATGAGCCGCAAGGTCTGGCCGCGCGTCACGGTGGTGGTTGCGACCTACAACGGAGCCCGCACGCTGGCGTCCTGCTTGCAAGCGCTGGGAAAATTGAACTATCCGAATCATGAGGTGCTGGTGGTGGATGACGGCTCCACCGTCCCGATCGCCGGAATCGCCGCGCGTTTCCCGGTCCGCTACCACCGTCTCGAAACCAACGGCGGCCTGAGCAACGCGCGCAACACCGGCATGCAACTCGCCGAGGGCGAAATCGTCGCCTACATCGACGACGATGCCTTCGCGGACCCGGACTGGTTGTTCTTCATGGTCCAGGCTTTGTTAGAGCAGGGCGCGTCGGCGGTGGGCGGGCCCAATCTCTCGCCACCGGATGAGAATTTCACCGCCCAGTGCGTGCATCATTCACCGGGCAACCCCACCCACGTGCTGCTGGGCGATGAAATCGCCGAACACGTCCCGGGCTGTAATATGGCCTACCTGAAGCGGGATCTCGCCGCCATCGGCGGCTTCGACGTCACCCACCGCGCGGCGGGGGATGACGTGGATGTCTGCTGGAAACTGCTCGTGCGGGAGAAGAAAATCGCGTTCAGCCCTTCGGCATTTGTCTGGCATCGCCGCCGCTCCTCGGTCCGTGCCTATCTCAAGCAACAGCGTGGCTACGGCTACGCGGAAGCCCATCTCCATGCCGCTTATCCGTCGCGTTTCAACGTCCTCGGCCATAGCGTCTGGCAGGGCAGCATTTACGACAGTCTGCCCAACGTGGTGTTGAACTCGCTGCCGGGGATTCTCCGGCCGCGGATCTATCAGGGATTCTTCGGCGGGGCGATGTTCCAGTCGATGTACCAGCCGCGCATTTCGTCGTGGCTGGTGCTGTTCAAGTCGATCGAGTGGCAGATCCTGTTTTTCTGTGTGTTGCTCGCGGGGCTCATCGGCATCTTAGGTCTCAGTCCGTTGGGCTGGTTGATCTTGCCGGGGATCGCCGGGCTGGCGGTGTCGGTTGCCTCGGCATTTTACAGCGGCATCGAGGCGTCCCGCATCCACCGGGATCAATGGAGCGACTGGGAGCGGGCGAAGGGGGTCCTGTTAGTCACGCTGCTTCATCTCACCCAGCCGTGGGCACGCTTTTACGGCAGGCTCACCGGCACCCGCCGGCTTTGGGCCGTGCGCCGCAAATATCCCGAGGACCAGAGGTTGTGGGGAAACATGAACCAGCGCGACGAATGGCTCCGGCTGTTATGGAAACACCTGGATGCGTGCGGCTGGATTTGCGAGGCCAGTGGCGAATGGGCGGACAGCGATCTCCTCATCAAGGGACCGGGTTTCTATGAAGTCCGCGTGACGTCGGTTTATGAGGAAGTCCTCCACCGCGGATTTCACTGGGTTCGCTACCGGATCGAAGCCAAGCGCCGGCCGTCCTATCCGTTAGGCGTCCTCGCGGTCGTTTGCGCAATTGCTTTGATCGGCTACGCGCCGCCGCTTGCGCCGTTGTTGCTGCCACTCGGTGCCTTCACCTGCCTTTTATTCCGCGCCCGCCGTCACACCTTGAATGCCATTTCCCAGGCCGCGCTGGAATGTGGCACCGCTCTCGGCATGCCGGAAGTGGATGCGGAATATCAAAACTGACCCATGCTCACCCGCTGCTTTGCCTACCTTCGCGGCATCCGCCTCCATGTGGCGGGGGGAATGGTGCTGTTGCTGCTCGCCGCGATGCTGGAAATCGCCTTGCCGTGGCCGGTGAAATGGTTGGTGGATTCGGTATTTGCCGGCCACCCGCCGCCGCGGTGGCTGGCGTGGGCACCCGGCTTTGCCGAGGGCGGTGCACCCTTGACCGCCGCACTCACCGTCGCGCTGACCATGGTCGTGCTGGGGGTGACCCACAAAACGCTGACCCTGCTGAGCCAATTGTGGATGATCCATGCGGGCAACCGCATGGTCCGCGAGTTCCGGGTGCAGGCGCTCGACAGGCTCTATCATTTGCCACTCGCCTTTCACGACCGATCAAAAGTCGGGGACTTGCTCTATCGGGCCGCTTACGACAGCTACGCATTGCAGTCGATTCTATCAGGTGTGGTCGTCCCTATTTTTTCGGGACTCTGCGTCGCGGTGGGAGTGGTGGTCGTGATGTTGCGGATCGATGTCACCCTCACCCTCATCACCGTCGCCACCGCGCCGTTGCTGTGGCTCAATATCAAGAGCTACGAACACCGGATCGCCTCCCGGGCGAAGAAATTCCATGAGAGTGAAAGCGCGCTTGCGGTGAATCTGCAGGAAGCGCTTTCCTCGATCCGCGTCATTCAGGCCTTCACCATGGAAGTGGCCAACAACCGCCGTTTCTCCCAACAGGCCGACACCAGTGTCCGCGAAAATCTCCGCAAGTCTGGTGCCGAGTTGTCGTTCGGCTGGGTCATCGGCGTGATCATGTCTCTCGGAACCGCTGCGGTCGTCTGGGTCGGTGCTCGCGCCGTGCTGGCGGGACAACTTCATCCCGGCGACGTGCTCGTCTTCCTCGCCTATCTCGGCACCCTCTATCAGCCTCTCAATGCCTTCAGCCAAGGCGCCGGCGTTTTCCACTCGGCATCCGCCCAGATCGCACGGGTTTTTGAAATCCTCGACGAACCGGTGACCATCGCCGACGCGCCGCACGCCCTCAAGCCGGAGTCGCTCTGCGGCGAAATTGAGTTTGACCACGTCTCGTTTGGCTATGAAGCGGAGCGGCCCGCGCTGGACGATGTTTCGTTCCGGGTGGAACCCGGCCAGGTGCTTGCACTCGTCGGCCGCACCGGTTCCGGGAAATCGACCACGGCCAGCATGCTGCTGCGCTTCTACGATCCGGATCGCGGCACCGTCCGGTTAGACGGCCACGACCTGCGGGATCTCAGTCTCGGTTGGCTGCGCTCGCGGGTGAGCATCGTCTTCCAGGAACCGTTTTTATTTTCCGCCACCATCCGTGAAAACATCGCCGCCGGAAAACCCGATGCCTCTGACGAGGCAATCCACCTCGCCGCCCGCCGCGCCCAGGCGGACGACTTCATCCGGAACCTGCCGCAAGGCTATGACACCCCGCTTGGCGAGCGCGGCGTGAATCTATCAGGCGGCCAGCGGCAGCGAATCTCGATCGCCCGCGCCTTCCTCAAGGACGCCCCGGTCCTGATCCTCGACGAGCCGA
>JAYTEI010000453.1:0-11009 GCA_043735445.1 Akkermansiaceae bacterium
AGTAACCGCGCAGCGAGCGTCCGCTGCCCGCGCCGGCGGCGGCTTTGTTAAAGCGGCTCAGCGACTCGCCGAGCATCACGAACTGGATCAGGTCTAGCAGCACGCTTTTCCCTGAGCCGTTAGCCCCGGTGATGAGCGAGAGTCCGGAGACGTCGATGAAACGCCGGTAACCATACCAGTTGATGGCAAGGATCCGGCTGAGGTGAACGCGGGATTTCATGTCAGGCTTCGGCGGCGGGTTGATAGAGGGCGGCACGGGCGAGGCAGGATTCAAGGCTGTCAAACGGGATCACGCGCGGCAGGCTGGGCAGGATTTCGATGAGCGTCTCGCCGAGTTGGAGCGCGCCTTCCGGCTTGTGAGTGCGGATCAGGCGGTGGCGTTTCAGGCGGCCTAACAATGAATCGAGGTGGGTCTTCTCCGGCGGATCGATCTTGTCGAAGGTGTTGCGGAAGCGTGTCCACAAATCATCGACGGTGAGGATGACCGCGCTGCTGGCCTCGTTCGTCCGGTGGTCGTCCCAGACGCGCCAGAGGACTAACAACAGCAGCGTCTCGTCCTTGGTGAACTGCGCGAACAAATGACAAGCCTCGGGCCGCGGGCGGGCTTGGAGGATGAAGAAATCGTCGTCGATGATGAGCTCCAGTCCGAGCGGCGCGAGATAGTCCTTGAGATGCTCCTGATAGTGATCGCGGGCGAGCAGGAAATGATCGCGGCCCGCGCCGCTGCTGCCAAGCAAGGTGCCACGGCCGATGAGCTCGGCGAGGATTTCGCGGATCGCCGGGCGGTCGTCGTCGGGGACGTCGGGCCAGAAGCGGGGCCAGTGGGGGTCGGACATGGGTTGAGATTTGAGATTTGAGATTTCAAATCCGCTGGATTTGGAAGCGCTCGACGTTCCAGCCGGCGTGGGGGTCGGCGGGGATTTTTTCGGGAGTGAGGCCGGTGATTTTGCCGGGACCGTCGATGGTCCATTTCACGCGCTGGCCGTCGGCGGTGACGGCGTGCTCGTAAGCGGCGATGGCGAGGAGATCGAGCATTTCATCGAGATCGGCGGCGGCGAAATCCGAGGTCGTGATGACGCTGGATTTCTCCGGCAGCAGGCGGGCGACGAGTCTTGCAGCGCGTTGGGGCGTTAGGGCGAGCCGCTGGCGTTCGCGGAGGGCGGCGAGCGTTTCCTCGGCGGTCTCATCGCGGCCGCCGGAGTCGTTTCCGAAAGTGAGATCGGCCGGGGCTTTCACCCGGCGGGTGCGGGCGAGCGACTCGCTGCCGAAGAAGAATTTCACCTCGGGAACGAGCGGCGCGAAGTCGGGCACGGCGTCGCGCATGGCGGCGAGGCGGGTGCCTTCGTGAGCGGCGTTGATAGAGTCGCAGTAGGTTTTGACGATTTCCGGGCGGCGGCCGCGGAGCTCGGTTTGGTAGCGGTAGCGTTGTTGGGAAAGCTGGTTGAACGAGGCCATCCGGGCGTCGATGGCATCGGCGACGAGGCGGATGGCGGAGAGCCGGTGTTCGAGATCACGGAGGGCTTTTTCCGCGCGGTGGTAGGACTCGTTTTCGTCCCAGTGATAGTGGGCGGCGAGGCCTTCTGCCAGGCGCTCCTTGACGAGCGGATCATCGCGCCGGTCGGCAATGTAGGAGCGCAGGACTTGGAGCCGGGGCAGGAGGCCGTTTCTACGAAGGGCATCGTAGCAAACCATGTGCTGGCCCGCGCCGAACTCGGCGTAGAGCAGCCGCAAGGTTTCCGCCGGCGAGTCGCTGAGGCGCTGGCGGCGGTCGAAGAGCGAGATCAGTTTCTCCACGCCGTGAAGCTGGATGATCGCACTTTCAAGGCGGGCATTGCAATCGGTGACGGTGCTGCGGATTTCGTCCGGCTCTTGCAGGCGCGGGTCAAGGATGTTAGGGCGTTCGAGGGTTTCGCAAACGCCGCGGACGGTGTCGGCGAAGGTCTTGAGCTCGGCGATTTCATCTTCGGCGAGTTCGCGCAGCAGCCGGAGCAGCGGGCGGAGGCCGGGAGAAACAAGCGCCCAGCGTTCGTGCAGGCCGAGCTGCTGGTCTTCGAGCCAGCGGGAATCGCAGAGGCGGTTGAAAAATTGGCCAGCGCGCTGGCGGGCGTCGCGGAGGGACGCGCCCTCGTCGTCGTCGAGCACGATGTCCGGGTGGGCGGCGAGGATTTCCCGGATCAGGGCGATGGCCTCGGCGTGGAGAATCCGCCCGGCCTCGCCCGCGACGTCGGCCAGGCGTTCCGCGCAATCGACGTAAATCGCCGCCGATGGCCGGGTCAGCGGACGGAAAAAATCCCGCGAGACGGAGGCGAGGAGTTTTTCACTGAGATTCGGCGGAGACATGCGGCGGGCGGCAGTCTAGGGGCGGAGGTCGCGGCGACCCAAGCGCGAACTGTGGTAGCGGAGAGAGAGTCATGAGTCTGCTCCAAACGGAGGATGGCGGATCGAAACCAAAAACCGCTAGGATAAAAAGGTGATCAAGACTTCGCAGTTCCTTCTGATTCTAACGCTCGCCGCCTGTCTGGCGAACGGTGCGCTGGCCCAGCCAATGAAGTTCGACTTCGGCTCGGCAAACACCATCCCAGGTTATGTCGCGGTCACTCCGACCGATGTCTATACCTCGGAGAAAGGTTACGGCTTCGACCTCGGATTTCCCCCCAAGGCGGAGGGCCGGGGCGGGAATCCCGTGAAGGGGGATTTTGTGACGGGCGAGGGTGGATTCTATTTCTCCGTCGCACTGCCGCAGGGAAACTATGATATCACCGTGCTGCTAGGTGATCCGGCGGGCACATCTAACACCACCGTGAAGGCCGAGTCGCGGCGGTTGATGTTGGAAAACGTGACCACCGCAGAGAAGGAGCAGGTGACTCGGAAATTCACGGTGAACATTCGCCAACCCGATTACCCCGGTGGTCGCGTGGGCCTGAAGGATCGCGAGAAATCTTATCTGCATTGGGACAACAAGCTGACGCTTGAATTCAACGGCCCGCGCCCATGTGTGGCTGCGTTAGAGATTAGGCCCGCGGCTGCCACCACCACCGTTTGGTTGTTAGGCGACTCCACGGTGACCGATCAGCCCTTCGAGCCATGGAACTCGTGGGGCCAGATGATCACCCGTTTTTTCAAACCCGGAGTCGCAGTGGCGAACCAAGCGGAATCCGGTGAGTCGTTAGGCAGCTCGCTCTCCTCCCGGCGCGTCGCCAAGGTCGAGGCCGAGATAAAGAAAGGCGATTATGTATTCGTTCAGTTCGGCCACAATGACATGAAGAACAAGGCTCCCGATGCGCTGGATCAGTATGAGGAAAATCTTGGGAAGCTCGTCAATTCCATTCAGAGGAAAGGCGGCACCGCCGTTTTAGTGACCTCGATGGAGCGCAAGGGCGGAATCGTCAATGACACTCTAGCAGGCTATCCGGAAGCGATGAAGCGTGTGGCCGAAAAAGAAAATGCCAAGGTAATCGACCTCCACGCGATGAGCCGCGAACTCTATGTGGGACTTGGAAAGGACTTGAATGCCGCATTTCAAGACGGGACTCATCATAACAACTTCGGCAGCTACGAAATCGCGAAATGTGTGGTGGAAGGTATCCGCCAGGGAAAGCTGCCGCTGTTAGCTGATGATGTGAAACAGTTTGATCCATCTCACCCAGACTTGGCGGCGGATTTCCACTACGCGGCCAGCCCGCTGAAGGATCTAGCAAAATCCGATGGGAACTGAAGGGGATCTTCTCCACTTCTCGACATCGCTCCGCTGGGATGTCACCTTAGGACATGAGTGATATTGCCGATGGTCAACTTGCGGCGGCTAATGTTACTTGCGTCCATGCACGCAGCACTTCCAATGAGAAGATCGCGTTGTTCCGCTCGTTGTTTCAGGGTCGGCAAGATATATATCCGCGCCGTTTCGAAAACAAGAATACCAACCGCTCGGGATATGCCCCGGCCTGCGCTAACGAATGGGTCCGCGGCATTTGTGAGAAGCCACGGATCAAATGCGGCGATTGTCCGCACCGCGCATTTCTGCCAGTGACCGACGAAGTCATCCGTTGGCATCTATCGGGAAAAGACGCTGCGGGAAAAGACTTTGTTGCGGGTGTCTATCCGATGCTTGCGGACGAGACCTGCTACTTTCTCGCTATAGATTTCGACAAAGAGTTATGGAAACAAGATGTGCTCGCAGTGATGGAAACTTGTCGCCACCTGCAAATCCCTGCCGCCCTCGAACGCTCGCGCTCGGGCAATGGCGGGCATGTCTGGTTGTTTTTTATGGAAGCGATTCCCGCCACGCTCGCCCGCAAGTTAGGTTCCCTTATTCTCACGGAAACGATGGAGCGCAGACCAGAACTCGGACTCAATTCCTATGACCGGCTTTTCCCTAACCAAGACACCCTGCCGAGGGGCGGCTTTGGAAATCTAATCGCCCTGCCCATGCAGAAAGCCTCGCGGGAAAATGGCAACAGCTTGTTCGTGGATGACACCTTCACTCCGTATCCCGACCCGTGGGCATTTCTATCATCCATCACCCGCTTGTCCCGCGAGCGGATCGAATCCCTTGCGCAAGAAGCGGAAAACCATGGTCGCGTCATGGGTGTCCGCTTCGCCCTATCTCCTGATAGTGAACCTGAGCCATGGAATACTCCGCCATCCCGTCCGCATCGCGAACCGCCCATTATGGATCCACTGCCGCAGGAAATCGAAGTGGTGTTGGGCGATTTGATCTATCTATCAAAATCAACATTACCTCCCGCCTTGCGCAATCGCCTGCTGCGGCTCGCGGCCTTTCAGAACCCCGAGTTCTATCGTGCGCAGGCCATGCGTCTGCCAACCTACGAGAAACCTCGTATCATCGCCTGTGCGGACGACTTGCCCACCCACATCGGTTTGCCACGGGGCTGCATGGACGATCTACTATCACTTTTCTCCGAACTCAAAATCAAACCCATCATCCGTGATGTGCGAGTCGCTGGAAATCCGGTGGAAGCTATATTCACAGGAACTCTTCGCCCGGATCAAGAAGTCGCCGCCAGCGCGATGCTTGCTCATGACATCGGAGTTCTAGCGGCCACCACCGCCTTTGGAAAAACTGTGGTCGCAGCATCGCTCATCGCCAACCGTGGCGTGAATACCCTTATCTTGGTCCATCGCCAGCAACTGCTAGAACAATGGATCGAGCGTCTCTCCTCATTCCTCGACCTGCCCGCTAAGTCCATCGGGCGGCTCGGTGGAGGGTATAAGAAACTCACTGGCGGAATCGACGTTGCCATCATTCAAAGCCTCGTCCGCAAAGGCGTCGTCGATGATCGCGTGGCGGATTATGGGCAGCTTATTATTGATGAATGCCACCATCTATCAGCGCACAGCTTCGAGCTGGTCGCCCGCCGCGCCAAGGCCCGCTTCGTGCTGGGCCTCTCCGCCACCGTGGCGCGGAAAGACGGCCATCACCCGATCATCTTCATGCAGTGCGGCCCCGTCCGCCATCGGGTCGATGCCAAACAACAAGCGGACGCCCGGCCATTTTCCCACCATGTCATCGTCCGCCCGACTGGCTTGCGCTCAGTCGCTGAACCCGATCCTGATAGACGCATGGAGTATCAGAATCTTTGCGCGGAAATCATCCGCTCGGAGCCAAGGAATGCCATGATCCGTGACGACGTGATCGCCGCGCTGCGCGAAGGTCGCTCGCCACTCATCCTAACCGAACGCACGGACCACATCATTGCCCTCGCGGATTTGATCCGCCCGCAGGTGCCTCATCTCATCATCCTCCAAGGTGGCATGGGCAGGAAATCATTGCGCGAGGCGATCGCCCAACTCGCTGCCGTCCCTGCTGACGAATCTCGAGTCGTCATCGCCACTGGCAAGTTCATCGGCGAGGGCTTCGATGACTCGCGGCTGGACACCCTGTTCCTCACCATGCCCGTTTCATGGCGTGGCATCATCGCTCAATATGCTGGCCGCCTGCATCGTCTCCACGACGGCAAGCATGAAGTTAGAATCCATGACTACGCCGATCTCGACATCCCGATGCTCTCGCGCATGTTCGACAAGCGCTGCGCGGGCTACGAAGCGGTCGGCTACACCATTCTGTTACCTGCTAGCGCCCTGCCTGGCTGGCCGACTGAGGTTCCGCTGCCCATCGATCCCGTTTGGAAAAAAGACTACACCGCCAGCGTCCGTCGGCTGATCCGCGATGGTGTGGATGGCCCGCTCGCGAATCTGTTTGTCGGCGTCACTCATCTTCCGACCGACCAAGCGCGTGCCCGCAGTGCCTCGGAAGCATTTCTTTTCCAACGCCTGCAATCTCTCCCGGAAACTAACGGCCTGTTCCAACTGAACCACAAACTCCCGATCCCCTTCGACGGCTGGAGCGAGATGGAAATCGACCTGTTTGCCGCGGAACTCAAACTCGCCATCGAGATCGACGGCCCACAACATCTATCCGATCCGGCCGGCTACCGCCGCGACCGCCGCAAGGACTCTCTCCTCCAGGAAAATGGCTGCCACGTTCTTCGTTTCCTTGCCGAGGATCTCGGCAAACATCTGGACGCCACGCTCGATGCCATCCTCCGCGCCGTCGCGCACCTTCGGCGGAAACGGTAGCCACCCAAAGTGAGTTTCTTCGGGCACGAAATTCGACTTGGAACTCACACCAGTCCCTCCTTGTCGAGTCGGGCGATCAGGCCGGACTTGCGGTTGCGGAGTTCACGAAGTCCAGCCAGGTTCGACTCGAATGATTCCATATCGTTTTCAAGTGCCGCCAAATCACGGAGGTCGATGACCTGTCGCACGGCAGTGGCGTAATTGGCAGCGGTGGAGGTCGCGGTTAGAGCGATGACCGATTTCCACAAGTTCGATTTCTGGCCGACCAGGGACTTGAGATAGACCAACCGATCAGCGGCATCTTTCGTTTCACGCGCCAGTTTTTCCGCCGCTGCTTTTTTCGCGGCGGCCTCATTGCGAACCCGGGTGATTACTTCCCTCTCCGCAAGCAGCTCGCTTACAGTTCGCCGGGTAAAGGTGGATATTGTCGTTTTCACCGAGGTGTGAAATTCGCGCTGAAATGCCAGCAAGGATCTCGCGTCACCATTGAGGAAACTCAGAAGCCAGGAATCCCTTTCTGCGGAAGTCAGTGAACCCAGCCATGCCTTTGCATCATCGGTGGAAGGTTTGTCCGGCCGGCGCCGGGCCGCTGGTCCGCGCGGCGGCGGGAATTAGATTCGAGTCGATATGCAGGAAGTCTGCCAGACTTTGTTGGGCACCGCTCAATTCAGCCAAGCCCGGTGGAATCGGCGGCTCCAAGGTTTTATCGTTCACTTCTCCACATCCAACGGCAAGCAGCCAGCCCAGATAGAGCAACCGGAAATCGCCACGGGCGAGTTCATCGCGGACGGGTAAAATGGAAGATAGAATGCCGCCACCGTTCTCGTCGTCATCGTCGTGGTAACCGGATTCTTCATCGCTATGGAATGAGAGAATGACATGCTCGCTGGTCGTTCTGACTTCGAGAAAGCTCTTCATTTCATAAGGTCGGACACTCTCGGCATCCAACAAGGAAAGGGGCAGGCGCAGATGAATGGCACGTGATCCGAAGTTGCTGGTGTAGTGGCTGGCATCGAAATATTTTTTCATCCACTCCACCGGATTCCCCTTAAGATCGCCCCAGTGGTATTCGTTGACGAATTGCGGGGAGGTGATCCGGGCGCGGCTGGAACAGGACCGCAACTCGGACTGTTCTCCCTTGGTTAGAGGCCGGTCGATGGCGGTGAACTCGTAGTATTGGTATTCGCTCATGGGTTGGGAGTGACTACGGAATCACATTCACTCCGCGCAGGCCGAAGAACTGGGCGGCTGCTAGAAAAAAGCGGTCGTTGGAATGAACTTCGGTGAAGCCGTGCTCGGCGGCGCAAGCGAGGTGGAGGGCATCGGCGGCGCGGAGGTTGGTGGAAGACGGGACGCTGGCCAGCACGGCTTCCAAACGGGAAATGATTTCTTCCGTCAGAGTCATGAAAACGATAACGCCACTTTCCCGGTCATCGCGGATCTGACAGCGGATTTCTTCGATGACGTCGTTAGAGAGTGCGGTCTCCCGGCGTTTCCGAAGCAGGATGGACGCCAGCTCGGCCCGCCCGTGCCAAGCGGTTGCGATGATCTCTCCGCTTCCAGCCAAGGCTTGCACTTCATCACTTCCCGGTTCGTTCGAATAGAGCCGGAAGAGGTAGCTGGAATCAAAGTAAAGCGTCTTCACGTGATGAGCGGTCTTCGGAAACAATGGTGGTGGAATCGGTGCCTCCGCCGAGCGCTCCCGACTCTATCAGACGCTTGAACTCCGGGCGCAGTTGACGCCGTTCGAGAAAAGATTTACCAGGCACCGGTGCTGCGGGCGCTGGCTCGAGTTCCTTGATCAGCAAAGTAAGGACGATTTCCTTCAGGGTCTGGCCGCGTTCGATGGCGCGGATCTTGACCTTCTTGTAGAGCGCATCGGGAATGTCGATGGTCGTTTTCATGAGGAGATAATACGGGAATATGGTTTCCCGTCAATCCGTGCATTTCGATGGCGAGCGCTCCGGCCAAGGCTTTTTCGGCGGCTTGCTGGTGGGATTCGGCTTCTTCGGCGAGGTCGGCGGCGATGAGGAGCTGGGCGACTTTTTGCTTCTTCGCGGCGAAGGCGCGGAGGTCGGCGATGGGCTGGAGCTGCTCGGGAGTTAGAGCCGGTGGGATTGGGAACGACTCGCCTGTTAGTGGGCGAGTGGCGCGGGTGTTGAAGGTGATCAGGCCGCTGGCGGCGAGGTGTTGGAGGGCGGACCAGGTGGACTCGTCGAGGACGTGGAGGCTCGGCGGATTGCCGCGCCAGTCGGTTTCGTGGAAAAGGGCGGAGACGGCGGCGGCGCGGGTGGGATCGCGCAGGACCGTTAGAAGAACGGGTGAATTCTGGCCGGGGAGCATCGCCTCCTGGCAGTGGAGCAGGGCGTTGCCGAGGGCTTCGGTGGCGCGTTCGGCGAAGGCGAGCGCGGGATCGGCGGGCGGGGCCTTGGGGGCGGGTTTGCCTTCGGGGGCGATGGATAGAATCTGTTGGAGGCGGGCGAGGTTGGCTTCGCGGCCGCGCTTGAGCTTGGCTTCCGAGAGGGATTTCTCGGTGCCGTCGAGGACGCCCTCGGCGAGGGTCATCTTGTTAGCGAGGGTTTCTAACATCGCGTGTTCGAGGGTGTTCTCGGCGATGAGGTTGACGACGGTGACGGGGCGGCGCTGATGCTTCCGCCAGGCGCGGGCGATCCGTTGTTCGAGGCGAGCGGGGTTCCACGGGAGGTCGCAATTGATGACGACGCTGGCGTGTTGGAGATTGAGGCCCACGCCGCCGGAGTCGGTGCTGAGAAACAGGCGGCAGGTAGAGTCATCCCGGGAGGCGAGGATCTCGCCACGGCGTTTCTGTTGGGGGACGCTGCCGGTATGCCATGCGTAGCCGATAGAATTTTGCTCGGCCCAGGTGCGGACTCGTTTCAGCATCCCTTCCCACTCGGAGAAAACGATGATTTTCACGTCGGGATCGGAGAGGGCTTCGTCGAGGACGATGATGTCGGGCTTGAGGCGGGCGTTGATGTCGAGGCTATCGGAGACGACTTGCTCGTAGTTTACGATGGTGAAAAACGGCGGATTACTGTCGGCGGATTACTGTCGGCGTAGTAGTTCGCGCGGGCGGAGCGTGGACCGTAGATGAGCCGCTGAGTGAGGGTGGTAAACTTGCGGATTTGCTCCTCCCACTCGGCTTTGAGCGAGGCCGGGGTGACGACGAGGACGCGGGTGGCTTTTCCCAAATGATGGAGCAGTGCGCAGGCGGCGATGGCTTGGATGGTTTTGCCAAGGCCCATTTCATCGGCTAGCAGGGCGCGCTCGGCGAAGGCTAGGTGAAGCATGCCCTCGCGCTGATAGGGATAGAGCGGGCAGAGGGTGACGTGCTCGGGGTGGCGGCCTTCGATGACGCCGGATTCATAATCGCGGCGGAGAATGACGCGCTCCTCCACGCGGCGGCGAGACTCAAGGAAGGTGGCGACGTCTTGCGAGACGCGGACTTTCGGGCTGCGGCGGAGTTTCACGAGAGCCTCGGCCGGATCCACCTCGGGGAGGAGTTGGCCGTTAGAATCGAAGAGCAGACTGAGGGAAGGCGGGAGATCGGCTAGGTTGCGCTCGATGTGAAGGGTGTCGCCAGAGGGGACGAGGTCGATGCGGGCCGAGCCGAGATTCTCGGCGGCGCGGAGGGCACCCTTGTGACGGCGCTTGAGCCAGATGAGGGCGGCTTCGACGTGCTTGCAGGTGTTGAGGCCGTTGATGCGGAAATCCGGGCAAGTGCAGGAGAAGGCGCGTGATTTCAGATCGCGAATTTCTACCTGATAGGTCATCCCACTGGGCGAGTTCACCTGGAAATTTGAAAAGATCAGGTGCTCGGGGTGGAGGTTGGTGATGGCGTGTTTCTCGTCGATGGCACGCTGGACACGACGATGGATTTCATCCTGGTCGGTGGTACGCCAGTCACTCGCGGGTGGGACGGGAATGGCAGTCTGCTGCTTCTTCCGGGGAATTTTTTTGGCCCTCATGAAATCACGAGGACCGTGCATTGATGTGCCAGTAGGGTGCAACTGAAACTCGCGCGAAGTCGCAAGGAATGGGAGCGCAGCGGACATGGAGTCCCTGCGAGCGGTGAGCGATAGCGAATCAAATCTGCCGGGACAGGAAGCTGCGAGGCACCCGGCAGAAGTCAAAGCTGCCACCGGTGGCGCGAAGGGCCACAGGAAAGTGGAAAAGCCGATGCCCAGCAGCCCTCGAAAGAGGGTTGAAAGGAAACAAGTGGTTCAGCCTGATCGATAAAAATCAGCACAGACAGAACCCTTCAACTCGCTCGGGAAAAAGTGTTGTCTAACGCAGGGGGGCTGCGGCGTGGACAGCATCACAGTAGGACGCATTGAAAAATATCTCGGATCCCCTCGACTGGCTCATGGCGCGGAAGCGGTTTAGAAATGGTC
>JAYTEI010000454.1:0-5105 GCA_043735445.1 Akkermansiaceae bacterium
GCGGGTCTCTGACCAGTATTCGCCGCTGGTGTTGAAGGCTTCAAACCCGACATGGCCACCGGTGGCGGGGGACTCGAAATGGAAGCAGGCGCTGGCGGCAGCTTCCTCGCGCGGATAGCAGCGGGGGCCGAGAAAGGGGTCGTTGGCGGCGTTGACGAGGAGAGTGGGCAGGGTGATGTGCGGGATAAACTGGCGGCAACTGTTGCGAGTCCAGTAGTCGGCGGCGTCTTGGAATCCGTGGATGGGGGCGGTGTAGCGGTCGTCGAACTCCTGAAAGGTGCGGATGCGGTGCAGGCCAGTTAGATCGAGCTGGTCGGGAAATAGTCGTTTTTTCGCGCGGATCTTGGAGCGCATTTCCCGGAGGAAGCGCTCCATGTAGAGCCGGTTAGATGGGATGGCAAGTTGGTGGGACGAGCAGGCGAGATCGCAGGGGACGGAGAAGGCAACCGCCCGGTGGAGCCGTGGGGAGAGGTCTGCGGGACGCTCGCCAAGGTATTTGAGCGTTAGATTTCCACCGAGGCTGAAGCCGATGAGATCGATGGCCTCCGCTGGATGATTTCCCAAGGCGTGGGAAATGACGGACTGTAGATCCTCGGTCGCGCCGCTGTGATACATGCGCAGCAGCCGGTTAGGCACGCCGCCACAGCCGCGGAAGTTCCACGCGAGCACGTCCCACCCACGGCGAATCAGGGCGGCGGCCATACCTTGGATATAGCCGACTGTGGAATCCGCTTCGAGGCCATGGGAGAGGATGGCCAAGCGCGAGCGAGCGTGTCCTGACCATTTCAGGTCGATGAAATCCCCGTCTGCCAGTTCGAGCCGTTCGGCGTGGGTCGTGACTTGGGCGACCCGCCGGAACAACGCGGGGTAAATGGTTTGGGCGTGTCCACCGGGGAGCCAGAATGGGGCGCGGTGGCTTGAAATGTGGATCAATGGCATGAAGCGCTGGCCGGGATCTAGTCGGAAATGAGCCGCGCCGCAAGCCGGTCTCGCGCCTCTGGCGGATGCCAGACAAGTCCATAATGTCGCTTGTCATCCTGCCGGAGCCAGTGTAGCCAACCAGCCGCTAAGGGAAATTCTTAGCCAATCAAGTCATGACAATTTTCATCCTATGGTGCCTTGGAGGCATCGCCGCCGGTATCGTGTTCGCCTCATTTTTCGAGTGGCATCTCCACAAGTTCGTGATGCATCGTCCGCTCGGGAGTTTCCGGTATGCTTTCCAAGCGCACGCGGTGGTCCATCACAAGACCTTCAAGGCGGATCACACGTATCATTTGATCCATGAAAAGGACAAGGAGACCATCCCGATGGCGTGGTGGAATGGCCCGGTGCTCGTCGCCATCGGCGTGCTGCCATTTGCCATCCTGTCTTGGGCGATCGGGCAATGGGCGTTCGTGCTGGGCGGCTTCATCGCCTTCGGTTCTTACTATTGCTTCTACGAATACATCCATTGGTGCATGCATTTGCCGAAGGCCCGGCGGGTGGAAAAGCCTTGGTGGTTCCGCAAGCTCAACGGCCATCACCTGCTGCATCACCGCTACATGCACAAGAATTTCAACGTAGTCCTGCCGCTGGCCGATTTGTGCCTCGGCACGCTGATGCTGCGGGCGAAAACCCACTTCGCTCAGGCGATGGGTCCCTCAGTGCCGAATATCCAGCCGCTGGCTTGAATTGATTTCTGGCCGAAAGAGAATGCTGGATCTCTCAGTTCGGATTTGCTAATTATCAATCTCACCCGATTGAAACCATGAAATCCTTACTTCTGATCCCGATCCTAGGCCTTGCATTTTTCGCCAGCTCATGCCGCACCGTCACCCCGGTTGATCCGATGACGGGCAAGCAAACCTGCCGCTGCCTTCCCGGGAATTTCCACGCTGACGGAAGCTGCTGCAAGCATCTGGTTATCCGCGAGAAGTAAGCTAACGGCAGATCACAGCTCTGCTAGAAACGCCTCGTCCATTCGCATGGTCGAGGCATTTCAGTTTAACTGAAGAACCCCCGCCCGGCCAAGTGAGCGAGCCACGGTGCGAAGGCGAGTTCTGGACAATGCCTCGCGGAAAACGCGGCGAGTTCTTGCAGGCTACGGGTGCCATCCATCAGCGCCAGCACCTCGAAATGCCTCGCGGGAAAGTCGCAGGGGACGTGCCAGACATCGACGACAGGCAAGCCACGCCGCGCACACAGCAATCGCAAGGAATCGAGCTTGGGAAACTCTGGCGGCTCACTCACGAAACTAACCGATTCGATTCGCGGTCGGATCCAGCCGCTGGTGATTCCATGAAAAATCTGGCGGGCTGCCGCGCGTGAATCGTGGCCGACGACGACTTGTCTCACCGGCACGCACGCTGGAGCAAACGAGCAGATCGTTTGAAAAATCTCCTTCGACCCGGCATCTAACGGCTCACTGCCGGCGCGGACCGCGAAATCCAGGACCAGCGCGGACGAGACTCTCTCCGCCACCGGCGCATCGTCGCGGCAGAGCAGGCCCGAACGAAATGTCCGGCCCGCCGCCTCGTCCACCGCAAGCTGGAACTCTAGCGGAGTCAGCCCACGGGTTTGTAATTCTACTAACACCTCGTGACGCAATCCTGACGGCACGTTCGCGCCGGGATCAGACTCACCTAACCATCGCAGCCCCGCATTGGCCGCCGCTTGGGCGAAACAATCCAGCGGCCACGCGTCGTTGACCGGTCCGAAGTCGTCGAAGGCTAGGATCGCAGGTCCTTTGGCTAACATGTCGTCGATGATCGTCGCCTCGGGATCGCCGGGCATTGTTAGTGATTTCAAAATTGCCAACGCTTCCATTTCATCCCCTCCCCTCATCTGTTGGATGGCGCGGACTTTCGCGATCACCGGCAGCCGCAGTTTCCAGCCGCTTTCTAGGTTGAAGCTGATCGTCGCGATGCCCGAGGCACTGAGATGCCTGCGGCAAAATAACAACAATGCCGCCTTCACCTCATCCGGCACCCATGAGAAAAATCCGTGGGCGATGATGAAATCAAACGGTCCATCCGTCGGCTCGAAATCTCTCAGATCACCGGCGACGAATGCGACGTTTGCGATCCCAGCCTGCGCCGCTCGTTCGCAGGCTTCGCTGATCGAGCGTTCTGCTAGGTCGATCCCCACACACCGGCTCTCTGGCCAGCGTCGCGCCAGCGGTAACAGATTGTGCCCGGAACAACAACCGATCTCCAAAATCCGCGCCTGCCGTGGATGCGGCACCTCCAGCCCACCCATTCTAGCAGCCACTGCGGAGACCGCCGGGTCCGACAAGGGATGACTCATCGGCGGATAGATCTGCTTTTCGTAAAGCTCGTGGATCACGTCTAGCATGGCTTTATGAAATTCGTTTCACCGCCACCCGGTCCCAGTACATCCGGTCCCGCCAGTCTCGGAACGCATCGTTGTAAGGATCGAGCTGTGGGCGAGTCGCCACCGTTTCCCCGGCGACGAGCACCTCGTTCATGCCCTCTGCGGTCGTTAGACTTCGCACTTTAGGAAACGCCTCACGCAGGATTTTCCGCGTCAGCGACTGCATCGTCCGGTGACCCGCGCCGGTGACTAAGTTCACCGCAAGCAATCCGCCCGGTGCTACCGCCCGCCGCAGATGGTCTAGCAGTGCGGGGTTCCAGGCGCGTGGGCGAAATACGTCGGACTTGCCGGCTAGGTAGATGTCGTCGAAAACCACGTCGAAGGTGCGTCTGTTATTTTCTAACCACGGGTAGGCATCCGTCGTGTGGACATCGATGTCGAGCGCGTCTAACTCCATGTGCTCACGGGCGAGAGCCACGATTTCCGAGTCGATGTCGATGGCGGTTAGACGGCAGTCCGGCAGTAAATGGCGCAGCACCCGGAACGCCGTGCCGCCCGCGAGGCCGAGCATCAGGATCGAGCGCGGCGGGCCGTCCTTGCGCAGCAGGGCCGCCGCCGCGATGAGATCCCACGCCAGCCCGGTTAGGAACCGCTTCTTGTGGAATGACGCGTGCAGCGCCCCGGCCACCCGGAACTCGGTCGCGAGGTCAGATTTCCAAATCTCCAGCGATTGAAAGTGGGTGTGGACGATTCCCGTGCAGCGCATCGGCGGCGACTCTGGAGTTTTCCAAGCTACTGGTGGAAGCATGAAATCCATTCGTCGTCCTGTTAGTCCACTGCTGGCTGCTTGCCGAGGCCGCGATAAAACACCGCGAAGATTACGAAACACATCGCGATCATTCCAGCGAGGACGGCCCAGAACTCCATCCAACCCTGGCCATCCGCCGTGACGTAGTGGTTTCTCAACCACCCACAAACTAAGGCTCCGACCAGCGGTCCGAGGCCGCCTGAAACTAACGTCAGCAAGCCCTGCGCTTGGCCGCGGAGACTTGGGTCCACGCGGCGGTCGAGGAACACCTGAGCGGTGATGAAATAGAAGGTATAACACATGCCATGCAGCACGATGCCGCCGATGTGCCAGCCGATCAAACCACTGGCTCCGGCGTAGGCACTCATGCCGAAACGCACGACTGATAGACCGAGCGCCCACAGCAGCACATGCTTCACCCGGAACCGCACCATCACCGTTCCGACGAGCAACATCGCTACGATTTCCGTCACTTGGGCGAGCGTCATCGTCGCCGTGGAATGCCTATCGCCCAAGACTTTGAGCAGCTCCGGCCCATACATATAGAAAGCGGAAAGGGGAATCGAAAACAACGCCGTGACCACGAAGAACACGCAATGATCGCGATGTTTCGTCAAGCGAAAGGCATCCAGACCCAGCCGACTTTGCCACGAGGTTCCCCGGCCTAACGGCGGCGTGTGGGGCAGCAGGAAACCGCACGCTCCGCCTAACACTCGAGTGACGGCGGAGGCGTAGCCGGCGATCGGGCTGGTGTCAGCGTGCAGCACATAGCTGGTGATCAACCCGGCTCCCATCCACCCAAGCGTGGCTCCCAGCCGTACCAACGGGAACTGGCGTTCGCCATGCGCCAAGTGGGTGAGCGCGATGGTCGTTAGAAGTCCCCACGACGGGCCGGAAAAAAGTGAATACACCCCTAACAACCCGACGAACCACCATGGACTCCAACCGGCGTTTAGTGAGGCAAACGCCGCGAGAATCGCCCCGG
>JAYTEI010000455.1:0-2268 GCA_043735445.1 Akkermansiaceae bacterium
ACCCCATGAAAGCTCAAACCGCCCCTCTGCATTCCAAAGGCTTCGCCTTGATCGTCACGCTCAGCCTGATGATCCTGTTGACGGTGATCGCCGTCGGACTGCTGACGCTTTCCTCCATTTCCCTTCGTTCGACGAACAGTTCCACCGCGATTGCGGAAGCCCGTCAGAATGCGCGGATGGCGATGATTTTGGCGTTGGGCGAGCTTCAAAAATTCGCGGGCGAAGATCGCCGGGTCACCGCTACGGCGGATATCGCAGGTGGCCCAGGGGGCATCACCCTCGCTGCGGGGGCATTGCCTGTGAACGACAAGTCCGTCACCAACGTCTCCAAGCGGCTCACTGCGGTGCAGCCCGGAACCCGCTACTGGACCGGAGTTTTTGTGAACCAGGATACGCCGGCCTCGATCTTCACCAAGACCCCCAGCCCAATCAACATTCATTGGTTGGTCAGTGGCAACGACTCTACCTACAGCCTCGCCAACCTGAGCGGTGGTCCCGCGATTGTCCCCTCGGACAGCAAATTTGCGGTGAGTGCATCCGGCGGAGTAAGCGATGCCACCAAAGCGGTAGTTCTGGCTGGCGACAATACCGTTGGCAGTGCCACCGGCAGCATTGATCGCTACGTGGTTGCTCCGCTTGTTCCGATTCTCGACAAGACTTCCAGCAAGGTCAAAGGGCGCTTCGCCTGGTGGGTGGGGGATGAAGGGGTCAAAGCCAAACTCAACCTCGACACGACTCTCAGCGATCCAACTCAATACGCTTCACTCACCGCCCAACGCCGCGGCTGGGAAACCGTGGCGGGCTTTGCCGATTATCCCACGCCAGTCGCGGGTGCGAGCAAAGCGCTCCCGAAGGTCACCGACCTGGCGCAGTCCGCGCTGCTCATCCCAAGTGCGGCGGTCAAGGCGAGTGGAGCCTCGCCTTTGCAAAATGTTTTCCACTCCGCCACTGCGGACAGCCGGGCGGTGCTCACCGACTCGCTTAACGGCGGCACCAAGATCGATCTCACCCCCATCCTTACTGGAACCCTTCCCACTTCGAATCCCGTCACCTCCATTGCGAACTATCCGGTCAAAAACCAGAATGTGATTCCGGCCTCGGCGGCGCCCCAGATGAAGGGTCCGAAATGGGATGTGATCAAGGATTTCAAAGATCGCTTCAGCCTGCTCGACAACGGCTCATTGCTCGTCAAACCCGCAACCGCTGATTTGGCGGCAGCGATCGCGCCACTGATCACCGACTTCCGAATACTCATGGGGGCAAAGATGAAGGCGAAGGATCTCAAGGCCGGCACTTTCAATATCAACGCCTGCGGAAAAGTCGCCATTGCCATTGCAAATCCCTATTCCGTGCCCCTGAAATGGAGCGGCGCCCTCGAATTTCAAATCATCAATCAAACTCCCCCCGGCAACAGTCCTTCACGCATCTGGGGGGGGCTGCCTGATCCGAAACCCGCTTTCATTCCGGGCACTCCCACAGAGGCAGCAGTTTTCAACAATGCCGTTTTTCGCATCCAGTCGGCGAGCCTCGCGCCTGGCGAGGCTCGCGCCTACACCATCGCGAGCCCAGTCTATCGACTCGGTACGGCTGGAACCCAGCGCGTGGTGATCGATCTCGCGCCGATGGCGAGCAGTTCCGCTTTCGATTTCAACAAGTGCATCGAGCTAGAGAATACCGCGGTTTACACCGCCACCGCCATCCCGCCGTCCACAGTGCTAATGTTGCCTACAATGGATGTCCGCGAGAGTTGGCAAACCACATTGGTGAAGGTGGAAATGCGACTTTCCACCGCCCCGGCCGGCATTCTTCGCCTGGTCGAACGCTTCGAGCTCGATAACGGCTATTTTTCGCCCACGCAGCGGAAGCTCAGCAAAGACGAGGCAGCTAAGATCACCCAGCCCTTTCCGCTGATGCTCTACAGCTTCCAGATCAGTCAGCCCGGCGGAGATTATAAGGCCTATATGCCGTCAGCCTATAGTCTTGGGCAGCGAGGCTCCACGCTTCGCACCTTTGCAGACTTCAATCTCCAGGCCACGCGCATTCGCAAACCCATCGCCAGTTACAATCCGCCGCCGTATTTCATGGAAAACAACGATAGCTTGGCCGGCCTCCCTGCCGTCGTGCCAGGTGGCGATACCGGCACCGCATTCACCCGCAACCTCGCCATCTCCCCACTGCCTTGGGGGCGTTCGCCCTCCGGCAGCGCCAAGACCATTCTCTTCAGCGTTCCGTCACAACTCTCATCCTTGGCCCAGCTTCAGCACGCTG
>JAYTEI010000456.1:0-10958 GCA_043735445.1 Akkermansiaceae bacterium
AATCACCAGCCCAATGCAGCATTTGCGTGGTCTTTTGATTAGGACCAATTCAATCGCCCAAATATCAAGCTCTCGCGGAGTTCAAACCAAACGCCCTAGTTTTCCCTCCTCCAGCAATCTATTTTTCGTGCCTTGTCGTGGGTTTCCTGCTTTCCCTCGCGCCGTTCCCGCCGAATTCCCTTTGCCCATGTCCACCGAGCTGACCCGTAATTTCTCTATCATCGCCCACATCGACCACGGGAAAACCACGCTGTCCGACCGGCTGATGGAGATGACCAGCACGGTGACGATGCGCGAAAGCAGTGCCCAGCAGCTTGATTCCATGGATCTTGAGCGGGAAAAAGGCATCACCATCAAGTCCCATCCGGTGGCCATGGAATATAAGGCGCAGGACGGTAAAACCTATAAGCTCAACCTGCTAGACACGCCCGGCCACGTCGATTTCTCTTACGAAGTCTCCCGCGCCCTCGCCGCTTGCGAAGGTGCGATTCTAATGGTGGATGCCGCGCAAGGAGTCGAAGCTCAGACCGTCGCCAACCTGCATCTCGCGACCGAGCAAAATCTGCTCATCATCCCGGTCCTCAACAAAATCGACCTGCCCGCTGCGGACGTGGCGAAGTGCAAGAAGCAGCTTGAGGAAATTCTCTGCATCCCCGCCGAGGACTGCATTCCGTGCTCCGCGAAGGCTGGCATCGGCATCGAGGAAATCCTTGAAGCCATCGTCGCCCGAGTGCCCGCGCCGGTGGAAAATCCCGACAAACTACTACGTTGCTCGGTCTTCGATTCCCTCTACGACACCTACCGCGGCGTGGTCTCTTACGTCCGGGTGTTTTCCGGCACCGTTAGAAAAGGTCAGCGCGTGCGGCTGATGGCCACCGGCAAGACTTATGAGGTCAAAGAAGTCGGCGTGTTCACGCCCAAGATGAGTGTCCGCGAAGTTCTATCAGCGGGCGATGTCGGCTATGTCATCGCCAACATGAAGGCGGCCAGTGAGGTGAAAGTCGGCGATACGATGACCGACAATACCCACCCCTGCCCCGAGGCGCTTCCCGGCTACAAGGAAATCCAGCCGATGGTTTTCTCCGGCATCTATCCGGTGGATTCCTCGGACTACGAGGCACTCAAGCTCGCCATGGGCAAGCTCCAGATCAACGACCCCGCCTTCACCTATGCGTCGGAAAGCTCGACGGCGCTTGGCTTTGGCTTCCGTTGTGGCTTCCTCGGTCTGCTGCACATGGAGATCATCCAAGAGCGCCTGCGGCGCGAGTTCGACATGGATGTCATCTCCACCTATCCGTCGGTGATCTATCACGTTTCTATGACTGACGGCACCGAGATGATCGTCGATAACCCGACGCTTTTCCCCGACCCGCAAGGCATCCAAGAAATCCGCGAGCCGGTGGTGAATGTCTTCATCATGGTCCCCGGCGAATACATCGGCGATATGATGCAACTCGTGTTAGAAAAGCGTGGCGATGTCACTAACACCGAGACCATCGACGACACCCGCGTGATGCTTTCCTGTGTCCTGCCGCTCGCGGAAATCCTCGTCGATTTCAACGATCGCCTCAAGTCGATGACCCGCGGTTACGGCTCGATGGACTATGAACATTCCGGCTACCGCGCTGCGAAGATGGTCAAGATGGACATGCTCATCGCCGGCGATCCGGTCGAGGCATTTTCCACCATCGTCCACCGCGACAAGGCCGAGACTTACGGTCGTTCGCTCGCCGCCAAGCTCAAGGACGTCATCCCGTCGCACCTCTTCGTCGTCGCCATCCAAGCCGCCGTCGGCGGTAAGATCGTCGCCCGCGAATCCATTTCCGCCATGCGCAAGAACGTCACCGCCAAGTGCTACGGCGGCGACATCACCCGCAAACGCAAGCTGCTAGAAAAGCAGAAGGAAGGCAAAAAGAAGATGAAGCTCTTCGGCAAGGTGAACATCCCGCAAGACGCATTTATCAAAGTGCTGAAGAGCGGGGATTGATTTGATATGAGTGATGAAATGACGGCACTCAGATGTTCGGCTTGTGGCGCGCAAATCGTCTCACGCCGGGCTCGGAGTATGCCCCTCATGCCGAAAGGAGTTTCCCGATAAGATGAAGCTTCAAGGTGCGGATCGAGATCGGATAGAGCGTGAACACCGTGATGCAGTTGAGAAGTTACGTGAAGCACGGAGAGGCGGCGGTGACTCCAGCGGTGCGATCCTGTAGGGAATATTCCTCGTTCCGTCTCGTCAGAACTTCCAACTGCACCCCAGGGTGAAGCCCAGCGCGTCGATTCCTGGATTCGGGTCGGTGAGGCCGAGGTTGGAGTGGTGGATGAAATAGAGGCCGCCAAGGATGGAAATGTCCTTGGTGATTTTCTGGCGCAGGCCGATTTGGCTGAACCAGTTGAAGGTGAAGTCTTGGCCGAGTCCTTGTTCGCCGCCGGAGCTGTTAGTCCAGCCGAAGCCACCGCCGATGGAGAAAAATGCCGAGGTTTTTTGCGAGGGAAACCAATACTCAATGGACGGGGCGGCGGCGAGTCCCACATAGGCGTCTTCCGGGCCTTTCGTGATCGTTTCGAACAACGCGGAAAAGCGGTTTCTAACGACCAGCTTGGCTCCGGCGGCATCTTCCCACAAGGTCCACGCGACGGGTGAGCGGAGGGTCAGTTGGGTGGGGATGATTTCGTAATCAATGTCCGTGTTGTGGCCGACGTTCCAGAGGTAGCCGCTTTCCAAGGTCCATTCCCAGGTGTCGGATTCATGGGCGAGGACGGGAACAGTTAGCAGGCTGAGCAGGACGAGTGTCTTCATGCCCCTGAGCTACGGGAGCAGGAGCCGCTGGTCGAGGTTAATACTCCTCTTCCTCGTCGCCGGGCACCGGCGGGATGATGTCCTCGCGCATCAGCAAGCGGGCGAGATCGAGATCGTCGAGCAAATCTCCCGGCGTGTCGCGGACGATGGCGGCGTAAGGCGTGATCCGGTCGAGTTCGGCAATCGCGCAATGGACCATCGAGGAAATGATGTCGCCGTCGTATTTCTCGCGCTCGAACAAATTGGTGATGCGAAAAACGAGGAATTCGCGGTCCAAGTCATACTCGAATCCGCCAAGCGTGAGCTGCTTATTCGCGCGGGCTAACAATTCCAAAACAGGCGACAGGTGTTCTTCATCGAGGCTCAGCGGCGATTCGGAAACGATGACCAACGCGTTTAACTGCGGGAACGCCTGGGCGATCAGATCGACCCGCGTGTGGTGGGCATCGAAGCCGGCGCGGAGCACCTCGCGGCCCTCGACGAGTTCGCAATGCCAGCCATTTTGGCCAAAAGCTTCTTCCACTGTGAGGATCTGTCGGGAATGGGGGCGCATGAAATTTTTTAACCGTTGGTGTCCGGCGGAGATAGCCGCCCGATGACCGCCTTGGCAAGCAAGGTCCGCCGATCCGCGCGAATCGGCGTGAGCGAAAGGTGGATTCCAAACGATTTCTCGGCGTCGTGATGCAAGGTGAGGCGAGTCAATTTTTCATCGATCTCTGCGTGGTTGATTTCCTGCCACAACACCAACCGCATTCCCGCAGCCGACCGGAAAAACGGGAAAATCTCAATCCCCAGCGGCGTCAGGATTAAATAAGCATGGCGCGTCAGCCCGATCGCCAGCCGGACCAAGCCGCCCGCCAAAATCAACGGCACTAACGCCCACGCCAGATGCGGCAGTCGCGGGTTGATGTCCCGGTAAATGGCGGTCGCCCACAGCGTGATCGCCACTGCTGCAAGCACCGCCGCGCCGACCCAAAACAAGCTCGCCTGCCCGGAGCGGGTGAATCGCAGCTCTTTTTCCGGGGCTTGAATCATGGCTGCCATCGTGCGGCTCAATCCGTCATCGCGACCACCGCATTTTCGGCCGCCGTGAGTTCCATTTCGAAGTTCGCGAAATCGAATCCCCGCTCTTCGAGGGCGGAAACGCTTTCGAGACCGCCGATCAGGGCGACGAGCCGCTCGAGCCCGAAAATGGAGGCTCCGCCCTTGCAGCGATGGAGGTGGGCGCGCACTTGGTTGTAGTTTCCGGTTTCGATCAGAGCTTTCCAGGCGGTCATCTGCCGACGGGTGTCATTGAAATAATCGAATGCCAATTCTCGCAGTCCCGCAGGATCGCCGTGGGCCATCTTCCGAAAATTAGCCGGGTTCATTGGAACGGAGTCGCTGGTCACAAGTTCCGAATTTGTAACAACCTCACGGCTGTCTCGAAGGTGAAAATCGCGTAGTGTTCAAAAGTTTAGGTATTAGGGGACTCAGAGCGGCTAATTTCCGTTTGCAACTGCGCCACCAAATCGTCCCGTCCAGTCGCCTCGGCCAATGCCAATCGCAGGCGAAGGGTGTCGAGTTGCTGGAGTTCGTCGCGGCTCATCGCGCCGATGCACTCAGCGGCTGCCGGGTAGTCGCCGATTGCAAACGCTCCTTCAGCCAGCCCCAATCGGGACATTTCCTCCCCCTCCAGCGGTTTTTCCCGGTAAACCGCCCATTTCGCATGATCTGGCAAATCCTTCGGCACGTCCGGTCCGGCCACTTGCTCGAGATAGACAAACTCGTCACCGTCCTTGTGTTGCCGCCAGAGATTCAGGCCGATGACGATCACCAAGCCGAGGATGATAAAGGACGCTTCCATGAAAAACGGCGTCGTCAGGATGCCGATCATCGTGCCCACCCATTCTCCCAACAGGCCCGGCAGCAGCCGCCAGCCCACTAAAAGCCCGCTCACCACCACCGTCAGCACCAGCAAAATGCCTGATCCGATGGCGACCTGCTTCACCCGTTCGTCATGTGGTCGCGTCATTTGTGAGCGGATTTTACGTCGCATCAGGTGAAAACCCAATCCTCTAAATTCGCAAAAATACTTCGTATATCTTGATTATTTTAAAAAGCTGACTAAATTTCCCGTCGAGTGTTTGGATTTTTAAAAAAGAAGGTGCTGTTTTTCGGAATGCTGGTGAGTTCACCGGCAATTGCTGTGTGGATTTTTCGCAGCTCCGACTCCGCGCCGACCCAGCCGCAGATCCTGCCGATCTCTAACATCACCCACGCAGATTCCATCGTCCGGGTGCCGGTGGAAGTGATCGCCGCAGGCAGCGCCCCCGAGGTGGTCTATATCGAGGTGGCCAGCCAAGCCCTGCCGAAGCCTGCTGCCACGCCCAGTTCGCGCTGACTTTCTCGGTTTACCCTTGGCTCCCGAGCCGCCGCTGCCTAAACCGCGCCATGCGGCTATTCGACACGCTGACCCGGACCGAGCACGACTTGCGACCCATCGACGGCTCCACTTACCGATTTTATTGCTGCGGACCCACCGTTTACGGGCCGGCGCATATTGGGAATTTCCGCACCTTCGTCCTCCAGGATGTTTTCCGGCGGACCCTTGAAACCGGCGGCACTCGCACGCTGCATGTCCGTAACATCACCGACGTGGACGACAAAACCATCCGGGATTCCCAAAAAGCGGGCCAGTCGCTCCAGCAATTCACCGCCGGCTGGACTGAGAAATTCCACGCGGATTGCGAAAAACTCGGGCTGCTCGCGCCGCACATCGAACCCGGTGCGGTCGAGCACATCCCGCAGCAGATCGCGATGATCGCGACGCTCATCGAGAAGGGCAACGCCTACGCTTCGGACGATGGCTCGGTCTATTTCAAGATTTCCTCGTTTCCCGGCTACGGTCGGCTGTCCCATCTCGACGAGCGCGAACTCCATCTCGGCAAAACTCAAAATGCCCGCTCCAGCTCGGATGAGTATGAGAAAGGCAGCCTTTCCGACTTCGTCCTCTGGAAAAGCCGCAAACCCGAGGACGGCGAAAATTTTTGGCCCTCCCCGTGGGGCGATGGTCGCCCTGGCTGGCACCTCGAATGCTCGGCGATGATCCAAGAATACCTCGGCGATTCCTTCGACCTCCACTCCGGTGGCGTCGATCTCGTTTTCCCGCACCACGAAAACGAAATCGCCCAAAGCCTATGTGCCTGCGGTGGCCACTTCGCCGCGAACTGGTTCCACATCGCCCACCTCCTCGTGGACGGCGGGAAAATGTCCAAATCGCTCGGCAATCTTTACACGCTGGAAGATCTAGCAGCCCGTGGCCACACCGCCATGGAAGTCCGCTATGTCCTGATCGGCGCGCACTATCACAAGCCGCTCAATTTCACCCTCGACTCGCTATCAGGTGCTCGCGAGGCACTCGCGAAACTCACCAAAGGCGCCCGCCAGCTCGCTGCGAAAATCGAGCCAGACACCCGCCTGACCAACGCCGACTTCGGCCCGTTCCAAGCGGCGTGGGACAGTCTTAACAACGATCTCAACACTCCCGGTGCACTCGGCGGGATGTTCACCGGTCTCCGCGAAGCCGCCAATCTAACTGGCAGCGAAGCCGCCGCCGCGCTGGCCGGCTTCAATCGCCTGCTTCGCGCCCTCGGCCTGACTTTGCCGGAAGAAACTCTGCTGCATCCCAGCGAAATTCCCGCTGCCGTCAAAGCCCTCGCCGATTCCCGCTGGCAAGCCCGCCTCGCCAAAAACTGGGCCGAGTCCGATACCCTCCGCGCCCAGCTCGCCGAACAAGGCTGGCTCGTCAAAGACGGCAAGGAGGGCTACACGCTCGAATCCTCGGGCGGTTGATCACAAGTCCCGATAAGCCATCGCGAACGTGTCACCGCCCTCGATTCTGCCGCTATCTAGACCTTTTTTAAACCAACGCATCCGTTGTGCCGCTGTGCCGTGAGTGAATGCCTCGGGCGTCACTCGACCTTGCTGCTTCTTCTGAATCATGTCATCGCCGATGGCGTTCGCGGCGTGCATCGCTTCCTCGATGTCGCTGTTATCCAGCTTCAAATCCTGCTTCGAGTGATTCGCCCAGACCCCGGCGTAATAGTCTGCCTGCAGCTCTAACCGCACCGAATATTCGTTGTAATCCGGCCTGCCGCGCATCGCCGCCACCTTGTCGGACGTGCCTAGTAGTTTCTGCACATGGTGCCCGATCTCGTGGGCGACCACATACGCCTGCGCGAAGTCGCCGGGCGAGTTGAAGGTCTTCGCCAGCTCGTCATAGAAACTGAGGTCGATGTAAACCTTGCGATCCTCGGGACAGTAGAACGGCCCCATCGCCGCACTGCCACCGCCACAACCGGTTCGGATCTGGCCGCGAAATACTTCCAGCTTGGGAAACTCGTATTTCTTGCCGCTCCGGGCAAACTCCCCTGACCAGACGTCCTCGGTTTGCCCGAGCACCACTTTGACGAAATCGTAGCGTTCTTGCTCCTCCTGACTCGCCACCACGCGTTGCGAGCCACCGGCTGAAGGGCCACCGCCCAGCAACGCACCGGGGTCCACGATGCCAGTCATCCAGAGCACCGCACCCACCACCAGCGCGACCAGAATCCCCTTAAACCCGAACACCCGCCCGATGGTCATCAGCAATCCCAAGCCACCGCCACCGCCGCCGCCGATGCCGCCGCCGGAACTTTGGCCACGCGCGTCTTCCACATTTGAACTCTCTCTGCGTCCTTTCCATTCCATAATTTTAGTTAGTTAGCGCTGCGGACCGATACCCCATCAGCCTTCATCAGGAAACTTGCGGAAACGCCGGGCTGTCAATCCAAACGATCACGGCAGCTTGGCCAGCGTCTCGCGGCCACGGGCCTTCATTTCCGGGTCGTCCTTCTCGCTGTTAGGCATCGCCATTCCCTTCTGAATGAAGCGGCGGGCGGTGCCATTGTCACCCATCTGCGCCCAAGTCCGACCTTCCTCGATGTAGTGCCGGAGCCGGTTTGGATTGATCGCGATGGCCTTCTCGAAACAGGCGATGGATTGCGCATTGGTGCCGGTAGGCAGCTTGCCGTAAAGGATTTCCCCGAAGGTGCGCTTGAGGCCACTGACGTTGGCGAGTCCTTGGTGCCAACGGCCCAGCACATGCCAAGCGGAGTCATTGCGGGGATCGAGCTTGAGCGCCCGGTCAGCCGCCGCCTTGATCCGCGGGGTGGCCTCCACTTGTTCTTTTTTTCCCTGATAGGGCAGCATCTTGCCGTAGGTGATTGCCGGAGAAAGCTGGGCTTCGGAATCGTTCGGAGCGAGCGCTGCGGCCTTTTTCCCGTAGTTCATGGCTATCCCGCCGAGCTTGAGCTTCTCGGGGACGGTCTTGGCGTCGCTCATCAAATGGCGATACTGCCTAGCGATCCGCAGCAGGATTCGGACGTTGTTAGGTTCGAGCTTTTCGGCGGGCAGATAACTCAATAGGGCATCGGCCGGGCGGAAGCTGGCATCGAAGACATCGCCTTTTGCCATGAGTTCAGTCGCGGATTGGCCGAAGCTCGACGTGATCGTTAGAAGGAGGGTCGTCGCTAGGGCGAGGACGGTGGTGGAAATGGAGTTTTTCATAATAAGACGTGGGTTTTCCGGATGGATCAGGATTTGGGGGCGAGCAGTCGCCCGGCGTTTAGAAGTTCCGCCTCGCTCAAGCGCGGCCCTACTAACTGGAGGCTGGTCACGGGAGTGTATTTCCCTCGCGGCGGCATCGGAATGGGGATCGCCAGCGCGGGATTTCCGGCAAAGTTCACGCCGACGGTGTTCTGAGAATTGAACACCATCCACTCAAACAAGAGCTGCGAACCGAACCACGGAATCTTCGGCGGCAGGCTCTGCAACGTCGGTGTGGCAATGAAATCGACCTTTTTGAAAACGTTCTTCAGATCGCGCTGCCATGCCGCCTTCCGCTTCAGCGCGGCGTCATATCCGGTCGCATGGTCCAGCCAGCCCTTGGCGATTACCAAGCGGGTGATCCGGTCGATCCCGGGTTTTTTGGTGTATTTGTCATCGTTCAGCCAGGCATCGGCGAGGGCCACGGTTTTTCCGTCCGTTTCCGCCTGCGCCCACTTGGCTTTGAAGCCGTCGTCGAGCTTCACGACCTTGAAGCCCTTGGCCGCGAGCGCCTCGTCGATGGCTTTGTCGATCGCCGGATCGGTGCCGCCGATGTAGAGGCGACCGATCCGGATTTGTTTGGCCGAAGGCTTGGCGGCGACCGCTTGGCGGTATTTCGAAACGAAGCCTCGCTCTAGCAGATCCATGCCCTCCACCAGCCGAGGCATGTCGGCGGCCATCGGTCCGACGGTATCCAGGTTCTTGGGAGAAATTGGGAAAACGCCCTTGGTCGAGACCAATCCGAACGTCGTCTTCAAGCCATAAATCCCGCAACACGCCGCCGGCACCCGGATCGAGCCGCCGGTATCGGTGCCGATTGCGACATCCGCCCTGCCGGTGGAAACGGCCACCGCCGAGCCGCTGGAGGAGCCACCCGGGATCACCTTGTGCTTGCCGTCCCAGCGATTGACCGGCGTGCCGAAATAGGCGTTTTTCCCAGAGACAGTCACTGCGAACTCCGTGAGATTGGTTTTTCCCACGAACTGCACATGGCGCTCTCGGGCGATCGCCAAACAAGCCGCATCCCGCGTCGCCGGCGGGTTATTTTTCGCAAAATATTCAGAACCCGCGCTCGTCACGTAGCCCTTCATATCGATGAGATCCTTGACCGCAAGTCGCAGCCCCGTGCTGCCCTGAGGAGGTGGCCAGTAGGCGATGAACGCGTGATCGCGAGACGACCGGCGACCTTGGTAAGTGGAGGAGCATCCGCTGATAGAACTCACCAGCAAGAGTCCGCTAAAAATCCGCTGTGCGGTTAGAATGCGACCCCGCTTCATGACATCATCGCATTGGGGTTATCGAGCAGCGCGGTGCTTGCCGGACTAGCACGGCGAGGAGTGGGGAAAGGGCAGATAGCTTTCATAACGAGTCTGATCAATCGCACACTCGCGTTTCATTGCAAACCCAATGAGCCGAGCAAACTTTGAGAGATCGTTCCCGTTTGCCGCAGGCCATTGTCGCGCTGATAGCGGGAAATCGCCCGGCTGGATTTCGGCCCAATCGAGCCGTCAAGCGGACCGTTGTAATAGCCACGCCGGGCGAGTTCGCGCTGCACCGCCGTGTTGTCCTGGTAGCCCTCATTTCCATAGTATTCCCGTGGAGCCGCTTCACGGGTGGCGAAGTATCTAACGTCCGAGCGCTGATAGTAATAAGACGAATTCGCAGGGCCATAGTAGTAGCCCCGGCCCGCGTAGCCGGTGCCTAGAGAAAGCACGAATGTGGATCTCGGCCGCGAGGTATAATATTGCCGATCCCGGTCATCATGGTCCCCACGGTCGCTCTGCCGGTAGTTCTTGTTTCCCGAGCCATGCCCGTTGCCATGATTTTTCTTAAACTTCGGCCCCTTGGCCTCCGCAACTTGGGGCAGCACGATTAAGCAGACAGTCGCTGCGATCATGGCTCTAACGATTTGAGAGGTAATGGTAGTAAATGATTTCATGGGGATAGATGGTGGGGCTGTTTCTGCTAGGTTGATGGACGGTTCTTTGCAGCGTGAATGTGCCACCCTCCCAACCAAAGCTCCATGGGGTGAAACCCCACCCTGCCGTGGAAGATCCGGTTGCATCCCGTGAAACTCCTGTACCAGTAAACGACATGAATCTCAGCAATCCCCATGATGACCCAGAGCTGCCCACGCCGCAGACGTGGCTCCTAATGTTAGAGGATCTGGCGTTGAAAATTCCCAGCTCTGCCGAGCCAGCAAGTGACCAGCCTAACGCCCGCGCCGCAGAGATCATCCGCGTCGCTGGATTTAAAGCTGGCGCTCTCTCCGCCACCCTCGCGCTGCCGCCCGGTCCGCTCGGCTTACTCACCGTCATTCCAGATCTACTCCAAGTCTGGCAGCTCCAACAACAGATGGTGGCCGACGTCGCTGCCTGCTTTGGCAAGACCGCCCAGTTGAATCGCCAGATGATGGTCTATTGCCTGTTCCGCCACGGCGCGGCCATGCTCGTCCGCGACGTCGTCGCCCGCGTCGGCGAGCGGGTAATTGTCAAACAAGCCAGCCTCCGCGTCATTCAACAAACCCTCC